>CAZBZX010000047.1:0-15361 GCA_964496465.1 uncultured Bacteroidales bacterium | reverse complement strand
TTAAAAAAGCTGAAAATCCAGATATAATTAGGGCCATTCTTCCTAAAAAACCTTTATAAGTATTTACAGAAGTAAAAAACCGATCAAAAACAATCTCAATAATATTAGTTTTACGAATTATTTCGCCAAGTAATAATAATAGGACTATAACAGCTAATTGTTCATTTGCGAATCCACTTAAAATCTCGGCAGGAGTTAATATTCCAAAAATTCCAAGTGTTATTATAGCAATTAAAAATGTAAATGAAGTGCTAATAAACTCCAGATACATTGAAATGAGAATAAAAATAATAACTATGAAAACTATTATTAAATCAAATGAAACCATTTATTATTTAAAAATGAACAGCTAATATAAATTCAATTATTGAATTTCCCATTATTTAAAATAGGTATTTAACAGAATATAGATTATTTTATTTTTAATCACAAAATTATAAATTATGTCCTTTTCTCTTTAAAAATATTGATAAGTTTTCTATTTCAAATACTTACGTATAACTGAATGTAAAGTAGAGATTTTTATGGGTTTTGGAATATAATCGTCACATCCGGCTTTTATGCTTTTATCTCTTTCTCCAGACATAGCATAAGCTGTTTGTGCAACGATAGGGATATTCTTCCGAATTCTTTTTATTTGTCTTGTAGCTTCATAACCATCCATTAAAGGCATTTGAATATCCATTAACACTAAATCGATTTTTTCCTTTGAATTACAAATATCAACAGCTGGCTGGCCATCCTCTACCCAAATAATTCTTGCTTTAGTCTTTCGTAATGCTTTTTCTAGGTATTTGTAATTTGTAATATCATCTTCAACAATTAAAATTGACTTGTTTTCCCAATTGTCTTCAATAGATTCATGCTGAGTAAAATTGGGAAGTATACCAGAACTGCTTATTTTTTGATATGGTAATTCAAAGTAAAAGGATGATCCCTCATTCACTTTTGATTCAACCCACATTTTTCCTCCTAACAATTCTACTAAGTTTTTTGAAATTGTGAGTCCTAATCCAGTTCCACCATATTTTCTAGTGTCGGAGAGATCTGCCTGCCTAAATCGACTAAATATATCATTCACTTTATCTTCATCAATTCCTATACCAGTATCTTTAACAAAGAATTTAATTAATGGATCTTCAATTGTAAATCCAAATTGTATATACCCTTTTTCAGTAAATTTTAATGCGTTATTTAAAAGGTTTGTTAGAATTTGTCTTAGCCTGAAAGGATCTGAAAGAATAGTAATATTTTGGAATTTTCCAGTATTAATAATTATTTCAACATTGGTTTTGTTTATTATTTTTTTCTGCTTATTAAAGTTCGTGTATAATTCATACAATATTTCGTTTATTGCACATTGGGTTCTATATATTTTAATTTGCCCGGCTTCAATTTTAGCAATATCAATAATATCATCAATAATATTTAACAGAATATTTCCATTATTTTTAATAACATTAACATATTCTTCTTTTTCTTCATCAGTAATATCCGGATCTGTTAATAAGTCGGAGAATCCGATAATAGCATTCATAGGAGTTCTTATTTCATGACTCATATTTGCCAAGAATGCAGTTTTTAAGCTATCTGCCTCTTCTGCTTTTTCTTTAGCATGTTTTAAATCATTTTCTTCTTCTATTCTTTTTGTAACATCTTCAACCATACCTATTCCACCTAATAATTCTCCTGCGTGCGAAATTATAGGTGCGGTGTGTATTTTTATATATGAATTTTGTTTTCTATTATTGAATTTAATTCTACCTTCAAAATGGCCTATTTCGCTTTTTAACGATTTATTAATCAGTTCTTTTAAATTTTCGTCTTGATGATTATTTAGCAAATCGAATCCGATCATTTCTTCTTTGGAAATGCCAAGTAAGCTAATGTCATCTTTATTGCATGCAGTAATTAAGCCTACTTCGCTATATAAAAAAGTTGCTAATGGAGAGTTTTCAAAAATAAGTCGAAACATGGTTTCACTTATATTAAGATTCTTTTTTGTATTTTTTAATTCTGAAATATTTCGATATACAGCAAATACTGCTTTTGTGTTATTTTTAAAAATGATTTGTTTTCCCCTGATATTTACCGGTATTGGTTTTTTATCTTTACTGTACCTAACACCTTCAATATTAACAGCTTCGCCTTTAAAGACTCTTTGAGAAATTGCTAAAGCTTCAGCTTTATTTTGTTCAGCTGTTATTAAGTCGTCAATGTTTTTATTTATTGCTTTTTCCTTTGAATACTTAAATAAATTTTCAAATTCTTTATTTACATAAAGCAACGTACCAAATTCATCTGACACAGCTAAAGCTTCTGGTAAATTGAAAAAAATCTCCTGAAAATCAATATTCTCTAATTTATTACGGATGCTTTTTTTACTCCTTTTAATACTAAAGAATGAGAGAAAATCAATTTTTGAAATGATCTTCATATTCAATAAGCAGATTAATGAAACAGAATGTAATAATAATTATTTAAGTTCTGATTATAAAATTTTAAGTAAATATATTATTAAATAAAAAAGGCCAGAATATCTTTCTGGCCCATGTGTTATATTAAAAGAATTTTTATTCATTTAAATATACATGTCCATACTTTGTATCAATTTTTACTTTACTTGTAGTGTTTTTATTATCACCAACAATTCCATTCACTTGCATCTCAGTGTTCTCAATAATTCTACTCACACTTGAATTATCAGGATAAAAAATTTTACAATATTTAGCTTCACCTTCTATTTTATATGAGGCATTTTCATCAATATTAAGTTTGATACTCCCATATTGATTTTCTATTGAAATATTTTCAAAGTTTTGATCAACTGAATTAACATTAAAATTTGTGTATTTAGATTCAACAATAAATTTCTTATCTAATTGGCCAATTTTATATTTTGAATATTCTGTTTCTATTTGCAGTCTGCTTACTTTCTTAAAATTATAAGTGTCATATTTCGAATCAATTGTACAAGATTCAGTATTACCTATATTTAATTTTGAATATTTGCTATTAATATCTAAATTGTTTGAATTATCAATATCTGCATTTGAATATTTAATATCGACTTTTAACCAGGTACACTTATCAATAGTTATATTTCCATAACCTAGCTCTACTTTGTTCATGGGTTCTTGTTTTTCATTTAGCATTTCAATAATTTTTATATTACCATATTTCATATTTAATCTGGTAAGCCCGCTAACTTTGCTGACAAACATGTTACCATATTTATTTGATATAATTATATTCATATAATCAGGCATGTTTATTTTGTAATCAATTGAAAATTCTTTTGAACCAACTGTAAATATTGAATTTGTAATTTTATCAAAACCTTCATTGAAAGTTGTAATGGCTTTAATTTCATTATCCGATTCATAAAATTCCACATTTATGTAATCTAATAAATGTTGTGCTTTTTCGTCATTTATATGTTCAACAAGAATGGTTACATCAATTGTTATTTGATCCTTATCCCAATTATAAATATCAATATCCCCAAATTTATTTTCTACCATCATATTATAACCATTCTTCACAGAATATTCTTTATGAATATTTTTCGTTGCGTCACCTATACTGTAAATTGAAAATGATACAATTAACAATATTATACTAAGTAAGTAATTTTTAAATTTCATAGTCTTCATAACTGTCATTATTTAATTGATTATTTAATTGTTTTAATTGAGTAATGATTTGATTTAGCAATTCAACTTTCATTTGGTAATAATTAATCATTGCATCTATTATACGTTGATCAGTTGGATTACTTTTTAAATCTTTTTGTAAAGAAATATATAACGAGTCTATTCCCTGAAGCTCTCTTAAAAGCATTTTTTTTTGATTTTTTTCATAAAAATCAAAACTTTTAATTTCGTTATAACTTGTATTAATCGTACTTATATAATAATTTTCTACTTCGGCATATTCTTTTGATACATTACTTAAGGTGTATTGAGTGCTTGATTTAGGTCTAATTTTATTATCATATATCCACATAGCTGATAAACCTATTAAGAGGGTAATAATTGCAACCTTGAGAATTTTAATACTAATAATTCTAAACGTGCGTTTTGATTGATTTTTAAGTTTTTGTGAAAACCTCTCAAAGTGTCCTTCAAATGGCTCTTCAGAATTAAACATCTCTTTATTATTTTTTATAATATCTTCAATTTTTTTCATAGCCATAAATTGATTTTTGTTTTAATTCCTCGATTAATTTTTTACGGGCCCTTGTAAATTGCGATCTCGAAGTAGAGCTTGTAATGTTTAAGATTTGAGCAATTTCATCATGATCATATCCTTCTATTAAATTTAGCGATAATACAATCCGATATCCATCAGGCAATTCGTTGATTGTTTCCTTAATTAAATTTATTTGAGCTGTATTATCTGGTAAATCTAACCCGTCATCATCTTCCAGATAATTATCCGATATTGTGCTGTTAATTTCAGATGCAACAATATGTTTCTTTTTAATAATATCAATTGATTTATTAACTACAATTTTTTTTAACCAGGCGCCAAAACTTACATCTCCTTTATAGTTTTTGATATTTTTAAAGGCTGAAAGAAAAGCTTCTTGCATAACATCTTCAGCTGTCATTTTATCATTTACTATTCTCAAACTCGTATTAAACATGGCTTTATAATATAATTTATAAATCTCAAATTGTGATTTTTGATCTTCATTCAAACAACCAACAATTAATTCTTGATGCAAATTCTGGTATTTCATAATTTAATTACAAACTAATGACGAGATATTTTTTTTAATGCTGCATGAATAATAAATCATAAAAAAAAATAGTTTTTCCAAAATGTTGGAATTATTTTAGTTTTAAAATTTATTTTAATAAAATTATAAAAACAATATAACTTACTTTGCAACTTTATAACTTAAAATATTAGATCATGATAAATTTCAGAAAAAATAGTGGTAATGAATTAGTCTATTTTCATCATTGGAGAAGAAAAAATTTTGCTGTATTTAATAGTCTAAATAAGGTTATAAAAATTTGCGCGCTCACAATATCCTATACAATAATATTACTTCCTAATTTATTGAATGCCCAACAAAGTGATACTAATATAGTTTATGAAAAAGAAGCTGATATTGATGAAGTTGTTGTGACCGGAAGTAGGACTCCCGATGTATATTCAGAAATTGCCAGGATTGTTACTGTAATTACAAAAAGTGAAATTGAGCAGGCGCCTGTTCAAAGTATTGCTGATTTATTAGAGTATGCAGTTAATGTTGATATAAAGCAGCGAGGATTATTTGGTGTTCAAACAGATATAAATATTCGTGGTGGAACTTTTGATCAAGTATTGGTGTTATTGAATGGAGTTAACATTGCTGACCCACAAACGGGTCATTATTCACTTGATCTTCCTTTGGATATTAATTCAATCGAACGTATTGAAGTTTTAAATGGGCCGGCTGCCAGAATATATGGAGCAAATGCCTTTAATGGAGCTATTAATATTATAACTACAGGAAAAAAAGATAACTCTATAAATTCTTCAATTTCAGTTGGTGATTATGGTTTTTATAAACTTTTGGGTTCAGGCTCATATAATATAAAAGGAGTTAATAGTTTTATTTCGTTAAGCCGAATGTCATCAGACGGTTATACCGATAATACGTTTTTTGATATTTCTTCAATTTTTTTACAAAGTGAATTACCAAAGGAAAATTCGAATTTTTATATTCAAAGTGGAATTAGTATTAAAGAGTTCGGGGCTAACTATTTGCCTGCCTTTCCAGTTGAAAATGAAAAAACCAAGCCAGTATTTATTAATGCGGGATTTTCTAAAAGAGGAAGGTTTTCTATAAACGGTAATATTTATTATAAACAACACAATGACCATTTTCAATTTTTATATGATACAACATATTTTAATTATTATCATTTAAATAATACAAAAGGGGGGAACTTTAATTTTTCATTTCAAACTACTTTTTTTAAATCAACTATTGGAATTGATTATAGAAATGAAGGAATATTAAGTACAACGCTTGGAAATGAATTGAATGATGCAATTGTTAAAAAAGACATATCATATACCCATAATTTCAGCAGAAATATTAGCGGATTGTTCTATGAACTTGAAGCAAATATAAATAATTTATCTTTGTCCGGAGGATTAATGGTTAACTTGATCGATAGTAATAATTTTAACATTTATCCTGGCATAGATGCATCTTATAAAATAAATAATAACATTTCAATTTTTAGTTCATTAAATAAAACGCTCAGACTCCCGACCTTTACAGATATATTATACAAATCCCCTGATACATATGGTAACCGAAACTTATTGCCTGAGAAAGCAGTGACTGGTGAATTTGGTATAAAGTACAATAATGAATTTATAAATATGAAATCATCAGTATTTGCAAGAAATGCTGACGAAATAATTGATTGGGTCCAAATTCCTATTGATAGTATTTTTAAGGTAAAAAATAATATTATAACAAACTTTGATACCATTTGGCATGCTGAAAATATTTCTGATTTAAAAACTGTTGGAAGTGATTTTTCTCTAAATATAAATGTAAATAGAATAGTAGACAAAAAGTTTTTTATACAAAACATTAAATTTTATTATTGTTATTTGGATATTAGTAAGGACTTAAACCAATACATTTCAAAATATGCTTTAGACAATTTAAAACATAATGCATCATTATTTGTGAAATTTAAAATAACTGATCATTTATTTTTTAACTCAAAATTATCCTATTTTAACAGAGAAGGAACTATTACTTTAAATGGGAAACAGTTGCAATATAAGCCAGTTACATTAGTTGACGGTAGGTTATTTTTTATGTTTAAACTTTATTCTATTTATTTGGAAGCTAGTAATATATTAAATAAACAATATTTTGAATTAGGAAATCAAATACAACCCGGAATTTGGATAAGAGGTGGCATAACAATGAGCAAAATTTTATCTAAATGATAAAATCCTTTGTAAAATCATACTTTTAGAGAAGATTTATTAATGTTTTCATTTGATTTAATAAATTATTTTTTATATTTGCCTATAAGTCATTAATCAAATAAAACCTAAAACATGAAAAAACTAAGTTTACTACTCGTTGCATTCGCATTATTCGCTTTCATAGGATTTTACAGTTGCCAAAATGCTCCACAACAACAGAGTGAAGCTGCTGAAGAAGTAGTTGAAGAAATGGTTGAGGAAGCCGATTCAGCATCTGAAATGATGACTGATTCAACTGCTGCTGCTGATGAAATGGTGGAAGAAGAAGCTGCCGAATAAAGCTTGTATAAAAGAAATTGAGAGCAGGATATTTTAATCCTGCTTTTTTTTTCATTAAAAATTGCATATATAATTTTTTTTATATAATTTTGACCAATTGGTTAAACTAAATAGTTTAATTATACGCTTAAACCAATGGATTAATTAAAACAAAAAATATGGGTGATAAAGATTTTAATACAGAAAGTAAAATCCTCGATGCAGCTGAGGATGTTTTTATTCAGAAAGGTATGGATGGTGCCAGAATGCAGGAAATTGCTGATAAGGCTGGAATAAATAAAGCTCTTTTACATTATTATTATCGAACCAAAGAGAAACTTTTTCTATCAGTTTTCAAATTAGCATTATCCAAATTTATTCCTAAAGTAGAGAAAATTGTATATTCTGAAATTTCAATTTTTGATAAGATAAAAATTTTTGTAGAGGAGTACGGAGGCTTGCTTTATAAAAATCAATTTATTCCATTATTTATATTGAGTGAAATTCGTAGAAATCCTGATGCGCTTGCTAATGTTGTTAAATCGCAAGGTATAAGTCCTAAACTTTTTGCTAATATGGTTCAAAAGGAAATAAATGAAGGTAGAATTCGAAATATTGATCCAAAACAATTAATAATGAATATGCTTTCATTAATAATATTTCCTATTGCGGCAAGGCCTATGCTTCAAAGGATTATTTATAGTAATGATAAGAAGGCTTTCGACGCAATGTTAAAACAGAGATTAAAAGAAATACCTGATTTTATAATTAATGCAATAAAAGTTTGATATTATGAAAGGAATTTTTATAGGAATAATATTTCTATACTCTGGGCTATTAATTCAAGCTCAGGATACTTTAACACTTCAAGGATGTTATAACAAAGCTTATGCGGCAAATCCGCTTCTAAAAAATAAGGAATATTATGCAAAAGTGAATAAGCTGAAAAACAAAATTATTAATACAAATTGGTATCCTACTACTGAATTAAATGGACAGATATCATATCAGTCTGATATAGTGCAAATGGATATTGATCTATCTCCGCTTGTGAATTACATTAATGGATTAATTCCTGCAGGTATGGGAAATCCAAATAATGCTTTGCCTAGCTTAAATGTTCCTGAGGCCCCAAAAGACCAATATAAAGTCACTTTAGATATTAAACAAACATTATATGACGGGGGGATCTCTAAAAAGAACAAAAATCTTGAAGAAAAGTTGCTATTAGTAAACAATCAACAAGTTGAAGTTGATTTATTTTCGGTAAAAGAACAAGTAAATCAATTATTCTTTACAATTACAGTATTAAAAAACAATATTGAATTACTAGAAGTTTTAAATCAGAATATTGATACTAATATTTCTATAATGGAGTCGGGGAGAAGAAACGGAACAGTTATGCAGTCGAACATTGATGTGTTAAATGCAGAGAGACTAAAATTAGAACAACAACTGAATGAATTAATTATTTCACGAAATGCTGCTGTTAAAGTTCTTGAACTACTGATTAATGAGCCTCTTTCGTATGAATGTACATTGCAGCTTCCTGTTGTATTATTTTCAGATTCGATTAGTAATCAAAGACCTGAATTGTTATTATTTGATTACAATAAGGAAATGCTTGATATTTCTAAAGATCTTAAAAAATCGCAATTATTTCCAAAAGCATTTGCTTTTACTCAAATTGGATATGGTAATCCTGGATTAAATATGTTAAATAATGAGTTTGATACCTATTATATTATTGGAGCAGGTTTTAAATGGAATATTTATGATTGGAATAAAAATAAAAATGAAAGGCAAATAATAGAAATACAAAAAAATATAATGGATGCTTCAAAAGAAAATTTCGATAAAAATATTTCCATGGCAGCTGAAAATAAATATGCCGAAATTGAAAAACTGGATAAAATGTTAGAAACTGATAAGGAAATAATTGAAATTAGGCAAAGAATTACAGAATCAGCATTATCACAACTTAAAAACGGAGTAATTAATTCATCACAATATTTAGTAGAATTTAACGCTGAAAAACAAGCTAAAATAAATTATGAAATTCATAAAATAAGATTGATACAAGAAAAAGTAAATTATTTAAATCTATATGGAAATATATAAATTAAATGATATGAAACAAGCATTAAAAAAAGCATCATTTTTTTACGCAACCAAGCTTACGAACTCGCCGAAGGCAAACAAGTATGATTATTTTTTTAATGCGGTTCTCCCGCAAAAGCGGGACAAGCTATACAACAATAAAAAATTAAAAATAAACGTATGAAACCTTCATCAATAAAATTAATTATTTCAGAGGTAGTAAAGACAAAAGGACATGAATATATAAATTCAAGTAATAAAAGCTTTGGTGATGAAGGTTCACCGAACACCTTTGAAAATTATTTTTTTGTGAGGTAACAAAAACCACAAAATTTAATACTATTTTCATAAACAATTGTATTACAAACTTTTAATTAGAATATATACACATGAAAAAAACAATTATTATACTCGTAACCATTTTATCACTAAGTGGTTGCAATAATTCAAATCATCTATCTGATGCTTATGGTAATTTCGAAGCTAAAGAAATTATTGTATCTGCTGAAGCATCAGGAAAATTGTTATCATTAAAATTAGTGGAAGGTCAAACTGTAAAAGAAAATGAGTTAGTTGGGATTATTGATACTATTCAACTGGTATTAAAGAAGGAACAACTTTTGGCACAAAAGGAAATGATCAATGCAAAATATCAAAATGTTAACATGCAAATAGAAGTGCAAGAGGAGCAGAAAAACACATTGTTAAATGAAAAAAACAGGGTTGAGAATTTATTAAAAGATGGAGCAGCTACCACAAAACAAATGGATGATATTAATTCTCAACTAAATATAATTGATAAGCAAATAAAAACTGCTAAAACTCAATATTCATTAATTAATGCTGAAAAGCAAAATGTTGAAGCACAAATGGAACAATTGAACGATCAGATAAATAAATGTTATTTAAGAAATCCTAAAAAAGGTACTGTTCTGGAATTGTATGTTGAAGAATCTGAATTAGTAAATATGGGAAGAAATCTTTATAAACTGGCTGATATGACTACCATGGATTTGAGAGTATATATCAGTGGAGATCAATTATCTCATATTCAAATAGGACAGAAAGTTGATGTATTATATGATGAAAATAAGAAAGAAAATAACAAACTGGAAGGAACGATTAGCTGGATTTCATCTTCTGCAGAATTTACACCAAAAATAATTCAAACCAAAGAGGAAAGGGTTAAATTAGTTTATGCTGTAATAGTTAAAGTGAAAAATGATGGCAGCCTTAAAATCGGAATGCCTGGGGAAGTTGTTTTTGCAAAAAGTAAAAAGTGATTAGTGAGTCGTGAAAAGTGAATAGTAAATAGTTATCAGTATGAGTGAACTTTATTTGAAAGTTGAAAATATAAGTAAAAGTTATTTAGGAGTTAAAGCAATTAATGAGTTATCATTTAATGTAGAGAAAGGTGAATTATTTGGTTTTATTGGTCCGGATGGAGCAGGGAAGACTACAATCTTTAGGATATTAACTACCTTATTATTACCTGAAACAGGTGTAGTTACAATAAATGGTATTGATGTAGTAAAGGATTATAAAAAAATTCGTCAGGTTGTAGGGTATATGCCAGGAAAATTTTCACTTTACCAGGATTTATCAGTAGAAGAAAATCTCGAGTTTTTTGCCACGGTTTTCGGAACTACTATTGAAGAGAATTATGATCTTGTAAAAGATATTTATTCTCATATAGAGCCATTTAAAAAAAGAAGAGCAGGAAAATTAAGCGGAGGAATGAAACAAAAGTTGGCCTTATCATGTGCGTTAATTCATAAACCTGAGATTTTAATTTTGGATGAACCAACCACAGGAGTAGATGCGGTATCACGTCGGGAGTTTTGGGAAATGTTAAAAAAACTTCAAAAAATGGGTATCACCATTGTAGTATCTACGCCATATATGGATGAGGCTGGTTTATGTGACCGTGTAGCGCTTATACAATCAGGAAAAATTATGAAAATTGACAAACCGGAAAATATTACTTTAGGTTTTAAAAAGAAAATTTATTCGATCATATCTGATAACATATACAAATTATTAACTGACTTACGTAAATATGAATTTACCGAAAGCGCTTTTCCTTTTGGGCAACAAGTTCATTTAATATTAAATAATAAGAATATTACATTAAAAAAGGTAAAGGACTATCTGAAAGAAAAAAATCATGAAATTATAAATATTAGCCCCAGCGAACCAACTATTGAAGATTGTTTTATGGATTTAATATTAGAAAATTAAAATTATTGTTATGGAATTACATGGAATATTGACAGCAGCATTATTTGGTATTTTTATTTGCTTTTTGGTTATTATTGGCATAAAAAATAAAAAAAACAGGACAAGTTCAAAAGGTATTTCTCCCATTAACAGCAAGTTATTTTTGTTAGCTAAAATATCATTGTTTATAATATGGATTTTAACATTTTTAGAAGCAATAAATTTTAATATTCTAAGCAATTATAGTAATGATATTCTTTCATGGATATCGGTTTTAGTTATATTTTTAGGAGTTTTAATACTTATTATTGCTTTTTTTTCTTTAGGAAGGTATACGAAATTCGGACTTCCATCTGAGAAAACTGAATTAATAACCAAAGGCATATATCGATTTAGTCGACATCCAATGTATTTGGGTTTGTTACTATTAACGTTTGGATCAGCTTTATATTTATCACATTGGTTAATAATTGTACTATCCTTTGAAACTATCTTTCTTCATCATAAAATAGTTATAGCAGAAGAAGAATTTTTGGCGCTAGCTTTTAAAGAAAAATGGGTTGAATATAAAAATAAAGTAAATCGCTATATATAATGAATAGTAATGATAATATCATAGAAGTTAAAAACCTTGTAAAGAAATTCGGTGATTTTGTTGCGAATGATAACTTAACATTCCATGTAAAAAAAGGTGAAATTTTTGGATTTTTAGGGGCAAATGGAGCTGGGAAAACAACAGCAATAAAAATTTTGTGCGGATTATCAAAACCAACATCAGGTGATATAAAAGTAGGAGGATTTGATGTTTATACCGAAACAGAAAAAATCAAAAAGAATATTGGATATATGAGTCAGAAATTTTCTCTATACGAAGATTTGACAATTGTTGAGAATATCCGCTTTTATGCAGGTATTTATGGTTTATCAACAAATGTTATAAAGTCACGAACAGAAGAATTAATTGAAACACTGAAACTTGGAGATATAAAAAATAAATTAATTGGAGATGTGCCATTAGGATGGAAACAAAAACTGGCGTTCTCTGTTGCCATTTTTCATAAACCTATGATTGTTTTTTTGGATGAACCCACAGGTGGCGTTGACCCGATAACGAGAAGGCAATTCTGGGATTTAATTTATGAGGCGTCAGCTTCAGAAATTACAATTTTTGTAACTACGCATTATATGGATGAAGCAGAATATTGCGATAGGGTAACCATTATGGTTGATGGCAGAATTGAAGCTTTAGATACTCCTATTAATTTAAAGAATATCCATAATGCAGAAAGTATGGATGAAGTATTTGTTAAACTAGCAAGGAATCCTGTTCATGTTCAAAAATAAAATGTGTAAAGAAAATAACATAGCCGTAATATTTGATCTGGACGGGACAATACTCGATAATAAACACTTTCATATAAAAGCCTGGGTAAAATTTCTAAATAATCATGGTGTAAATATTACCGAAAAAGAGTTTGAAAGCAAGGGTTTTGGAGGTTCAAATAAGGAATATTTATCTTATTTTCTAAAAAGGGAGATCTCTGATGAAGATGACATAAGACTTGGTGAAGAAAAAGAAAAAATATACAGGCAGATATATGATTCAAGTTTCAAACCTGTAAATGGATTTTATGATTTAGTTAGGGAATTATCAACAAATAATATAAAACTCGCCCTGGCAACCATGGCACCTAAAAGCAATGTTGATTTTACCCTGAAAAGATTTGATGAAAAGAATATTTTTAATGTAGTTGTGGATTATTATATGGTTAAAAATGGCAAACCTAATCCTGACATTTATCTAAAGGCAAGTGAGTTATTAAATATTAAACCGGAAAAATGCATTGTAATTGAAGATTCATTTATTGGAATTGAAGCAGCAAAAAGAGCAAACATGAAAGTTGTTGGGATTGAAACATATCATTCAGCAAGTGAGTTAAAAGATGCTGATTTAACAATTAAAGATTTTACAGAATTGGAAGTTAATGATTTAATAAAGTTAATTGAATTGTCATCTTGAGAAATCGAATATAAAAAATATTTTAATAATAATTTGACATTAATATGTTTCAACAATGCTTCCCCGCCTGCCAATTGGGCAGGGATAAACTCAGCATGACCAGCAGTTTGTCAGCCTGAGTTTATCGAAGGCTGGATTAAATAAATCAATGTCATTAGCAGTTTATTGATGTTTAACAATTGAAAAATTAAAATGGAACGTTTTATTGGATTTGTACGAAAAGAATTCTATCATATATTCCGGGATCCACGGACATTATTAATTTTATTTGGTATCCCGGTCATGCAATTACTAATTTTTGGTTTTGTTGTGACCAATGAGATTAAAAATATTCAAATAGCCATTCTTGATCAATCAAAAGATGAAGTAACCAGAGAAATTACTAATAAACTACTGTCATCAGGATATTTTACACTTAGAAAGAATCTTTCATCAACTTCAGAAATTGAGAATATTTTTAAAAAAGGAAGGCTAAAAGAAGTCATAGTTTTTGAATCAGATTTTGCAAAAAAACTGGAACGTGATAAAACTGCAAATATTCAGGTAATAGCTGATGCCAGTGACCCTAATACTGCTAATTTAATTGTAAATTATACCAGAGGAATAATTCAGAATTATGTTTCATCAGTAAATATTCAGTTTCAAACTCCATTGAAAATTGAACCTCGGGTAAAAATGGTATATAACCAGGGATTAAAGGGAGTTTATATGTTTGTACCTGGAACTATGGCTTTAATCCTAATGCTAGTTTCAGCTATGATGACATCCATTTCAATTGCAAGGGAAAAAGAATATGGGAATATGGAAGTTTTATTAGTTTCTCCATTAAAACCTTCTCAAATTATAATTGGTAAAGTAGCCCCATATGTGATATTGTCATTTATTAATGCAGTTTCTATAATTGCGCTTGGTTACTTTGTATTTGATTTACCTGTTTTAGGTAGTTTATCTTTGTTGTTATTAGAAACTTTATTGTTTATTACACTAGCCTTATCTTTAGGAATACTTATTTCAACTATAGCGAAGACTCAGCAAGTTGCAATGTTTATTTCCATGTTTGCATTGCTTTTACCAACCATGTTACTTTCTGGATTTGTTTTTCCAATTGAAAATTTACCGGATATTTTAAGATGGCTTAGTATTATTATGCCACCACGATGGTTTATAGTTATTATTAAAAATATCATGTTAAAAGGAACAGGATTTTTAATTGTTTGGAAAGAAACCCTTTATTTAGTTGCTTTTACAGTATTTTTTATTGGATTAAGTGTTCGAAAATTTAAAATACGATTAGAATAGAGAATATGAAAAAGTAAAAAGTAAAAAAGTAAAAAGTCAACGCTATTTAGGCATAGACAAACTGATAACTGATAACTGATTTTATGAGGACTATATTATTTATACTACAAAAAGAATTTATCCAGGTATTTCGCAATAAAACGATGCTACCTATCATTTTTATTATTCCAATTGTACAGTTGCTTATTCTAGTACATGCAGCAACATTTGAAATAAAAAGAGTGGATGTATTTGTAATTGACAATGATTTATCCAGCACATCAAGAGGATTATTAAATAAATTCGAAGGTTCACCATTTTTTTATACCATTAATAGTTCATTCTCGATAAAAGAAGCTGAAATTGCTATGGAAAAAGGGTTGGTTGATATGATTATAACCATTCCATATGGTTTTGAGCATGACCTGGTTTCTGAAAAAAAAGCCGAAATTCAGTTATTAATCG
>CAZBZX010000046.1:0-15372 GCA_964496465.1 uncultured Bacteroidales bacterium | reverse complement strand
TTAAAAATATGTATTGTCCCATTTTTGAATAACCTGCTTTAACAGATAAATTACCGGTAATTAAATAACGCACTGCTGCTCGTGGCTGTAGCGAAGGATAAGTTGATCCCTGACTCGTAACAATATCAACATGAATTCCTGCATAAATCTTTAATCTTTCCGTAATACTATATATATCCTCCAAATAAAATGAAAGCTCATTTGTTCGTGTTTTATCTCTTGATTGTGTAGTATCAATTTGTTCAGAAAAGTATTCATTTTCAAACTCATAATTTTCTCTTAAAACCCCCGGGTTAAAAAAATGCATAGTATTATGCATCCCAAAATTTAATTGATGTGAAGCGTTAGGATAATAACTAAAATCTATTCTCTCACCAATATCTAATATTCCAATATCAAAATTTACATCAGATGTAATAGTTTCAAAATTTTTTTCTTCATACAAGGCTTTAAACCCCAAATTGTATTTGCTAAAAACCAACGTTGAATTAGAAAATAATTTTTCATTAATGATATAATTCCATCGTAAAGTAGAAGTGTTATTTCCCCATTTAAAATATCCGCTTTCTGTAAAATCAATTCTATCATAATCCATTTGAAATTCATCATCGCCAAAATAATTGCTAAAATACAAACGGCTTTTAGATGAAAATTCGTGATTTACTTTAGCATTTACATCATAAAAATAATAATACACTTGTGTTTGATTATCCTTATTTTGTTTATTAACAAAGTTTAATATTGGCCTGGTCAATAAATCAAAATAAGTTCTCCTTCCAGAAATAAAAAACGAAGTGTTGGCCGGCTCATTTTTATTGCTTTTTTTTCGTATTGGACCTTCTAAAGACAATCTCGCTGATAATGTGCCAACTGATCCGTAAGCTTTAAATTCTTTTGAATTTCCTTCTTTCATTTTTATATCCACTACTGATGATAAGCGGCCTCCGTACTTTGCCGGGAAAGCTCCTTTAAGTAAAGAAATATCATGAATGGCATCTTCATTAAATACTGACATAAAACCAAATAAGTGATTAATATTATAAACCGGAACGCCATCTAACAAAATTAAATTTTGATCATAATTTCCCCCTCTTACATGAAAATTTGAGGCGCCTTCCATACTGCTTTTTACTCCTGGTAAAAGCTGAATACTTTTTAACACATCACCCTCTCCTAATAAAACAGGCATATTTTTAATCGTAGCAGTTTTTATATCAATTTTACTCATTTGAATGGAAGTAACACGCTCTGATACCAAGTCATTTGTTACTGTAACTTCTTTAATTTCTAAATTAGGATTTAAACTTACATTTATAATAGTGTCATTATTAATGGTTAATTCATATTCAACCGGATTATATCCAATATATGAATAAACTATTTTATATGCCCCATTTGGAACAGTTATACTGTAATAACCGTAATCATTACTTATAATGCCAACTGTTGTATTTTTAAAATAAACATTCGCATTAATCAATCTTTCACCAGTTGAATGATCTTCAATAAATCCGCTAATAGTGATATTTCGCGATTTATCTTTATATAATATTAATCGGTTGCCTTTAATAACAAACCCTACATCTATATTAGCCAATAACTGAGTTAGAATTTCTTGTAATTTTTCATTCTGAAACTTTAAAGAAATAGTTTTATTAAATTCTGCTAATTCTTTACTATATACTAAATCTAATTTACATGTTGTTGCTATCTCAATAATGGCTTGTTCAATAGAAACATTCTTAAAACTAAAAGAATATCTCTGATCTAAAATATTTTTTTGTGCATTAAGGTTTACAATAAATATATTTAAAATGGATATATAAAATCCAATAATTAGTAATTTGCGCATTTTTCCTATTTTTTATCTAAATATTAATTCATTCCCACTAACTTCAATCTCTAAGTTTAATGCAATTTCAATTGTTTCAGTTATTTCTTCAATGGTAAGTTCATTAAATGCAGCTGTTAATTTTAAATCAGTTAGTGATTGATTTTCAATTTTATAAGAAATAGCATAATCCTTGGAAAGTAAATCAAGTATTTCGTTTAAAGGTGTTTCATTAAACAGATATTTTTTTGTTTTCCAGGCTAAGAAATTATTGTTTTTAGTATTTTGTTCAGTAAATTGACCGGTATTTATATTATATATCCCTTCTTCACCTAAAGTAAGAAAAACACTTTTAGAATCATCTTCCTTTAAGGAAAACTTAACTTTCCCTTCAATTACTGTGACTTTAACAATATTATTGTCATTATAAGCATCTAAGTTAAATTGCGTACCAAGCACAGTTGTTGTTGTATTATTCGATTCAATAATAAATTTCCTTTTACTGTCCTTTGTTACCTTAAAAAATCCCTCTCCCTCAAATGAAATAAATCGGTTTTTTTTATTAAATTTTCTTGGATATTTTATGCTACTATTTCTGTTTAAAAAAACCATCGTTCCATCAGGCAATTTCACTTCCTTTTTTTCTATTGCAGTAGATATAAATATATTTCGGTTGATATAATAATATTTTAAAAAGAACGCGCTACCTAAAAGCAATATTAATATGGCCGCTACTTTAAATAATTGGTTTAGGATCTTCTTCCTTTGATTTTGAATAGTCTTTACAGTTGAAATTCTATTTTTAACATTATCCCATGTTAATTCAGCATTAGGATGAAACATATCAGGAACTTTTCCAGATTTTTCCCAAATTGACTTTAAAGAGTGAAATAATTTTTTGTTCTCATCATTTTCTTCTAACCAATTTTCAATTTGTTGCTTTTCTTCAATACTGCATTCGTTGTTATAATATTTAGCAAGTACATAAATATTAAATTGATCTTTCATAGTTTTTTATTATTTTACTACTAAGACAAATTTCTGTTTATGTAACCCTGAAAGGATAAAATATTTTATACAAATATTCCTATAATTAGTAGAAAATATCCATATTTTTCAAGTTCAACTTTTAATTTTTTTAAAGCAATTGCAATTTGTGTTTCAACAGTTTTAATAGATATTTCCATTTTTACTGCAATTTCCTTTTGGGTAAGTCCTGCAAATCGATTTAATGAAAATATATTTCTGCATTTTTCGGGAAGCTTATTAATAGCCTTATACAAAACTTGCTCTAAATCAAGCTTGTCCATTTCCTCATCAACAAAAGATTTTCCATTTTCAAAATCCTCAATAGAATTTTCATTTTTCTTAATTCTCGCAATTTTGCTTTTAACATAATTAATAGAAGCATTTATTACCGACTTGTATATATATGATTTTAAAGAAGTTGTTATATCAATTTCAAATCTTTTATTCCAAATATTTACAAATATATCCTGTACAGTTTCTTCAGCAATCTGTTCGTTACCAATATATTTAAAAGAAGTTCTGCATAATTCGGAATAATATTTTTTATATAAAAATTCTAAAAAATCTTCTCCATCAGAATTTTTCAGATTTGAAATATTTTCTGCGGCAAACAGTTTCATTACTTGCCAAATTTCAATTAATTTTTAATTTATTTAACGGTTTTATTTTCTATCATTTCATAAAGTTGCTCTAATAAAACTTTTTCATGCCGATCAATATGGCCATCTTCAGTTGCTAAATTTATTATTTGATCATATTCCTCCGGGGTTATTTTATGATCTTCAATGGCTTTATCAATTAACTCCCGTAACCTGTTTGCATCATTACTTATATTCATAATTATAATATTTTAATTACACACAAAAATAAACTTCTTTTAATTTAAAGAATAATTTAATTGATTTTAAAATTAAACTTTAAGCCAAACAAAATTTATTAAATTAGCAAACTTAGCTTTCAATTATTAATAAATTGAAAATCAGTCCAATTTTTATTTTTTATGATTGACCACTCCACCATAGAACGAATTTTAGATGCTGCTGAGGTAGTTGAAGTAATTAACGAATTTGTGAACCTTAAAAAGCGTGGAGTAAATTATTTAGGGCTTTGCCCTTTTCATAATGAAAAAACTCCTTCATTTTCAGTATCTCCATCAAAGGGAATTTATAAATGTTTTGGTTGTGGTAAAGGTGGAAATTCTGTTAATTTCATTATGGAGCATGAAAACCTCACCTATCCTGAGGCTCTTAAATACCTGGCAAAAAAATATAACATTGAAATAATTGAAAAAGAACTTACTGAAAAGGAAGTTGAACAAAAAAATGAAAAAGAAAGCTTACTGGTTGTAACAGATTATGCAAAAAAATTCTTTTCCGATTATATGCATAATTCAAATGAAGGGAAAGCAATTGGATTGAGTTATTTTACAGAACGTGGTTTCAGGGATGACATTATTAAAAAGTTTGAATTAGGCTATAGTCCTGAACAGCGTGATGCCTTCACAAAAAAAGCAATTGCTGATGGATATAAACTTGATTATTTAATAAAGACAGGGTTAACCATTGAAAAGGAGGATTACCAGTTCGACAGGTTTTCAGGTCGGGTAATTTTTCCTATCCATGCATTGGCAGGTAATGTTATTGCATTTGGTGGAAGAACATTGCGTTCGGAGCCGAAAATGGCTAAATATTTAAATTCGCCTGAATCAGACATTTATTATAAAAGCAAAGTTTTATATGGATTATTCCAGGCAAAAAAATCAATTGTACAGCATGATAAATGCTTTTTAGTTGAAGGATATACGGATGTAATTTCACTACATCAATCTGGAATTGAAAATGTTGTAGCATCATCAGGTACAGCTCTTACCGTTGAACAAATAAGGTTAATTAAGCGGTTTACGCCAAATGTTACTATTATTTACGATGGAGATGAAGCGGGAATAAAAGCCTCAATTAGAGGAATTGATTTAGTTTTGGAAGAAGGATTAAATGTAAAAGTGGTTCTATTACCAGATAAAGAAGATCCTGATTCTTTCTCGAAAAAGCATAATGCCAGTGAGTTATCGGAATATATTAATGCCAACGAAAAAGATTTTATCAATTTTAAAACAAAACTTTTATACAACGAAGCCAAAAATGACCCTGTAAAAAGAGCGGCCTTAATCTCAGATATAGTAAAATCTATTGCAGTTATTCCTGATACAATTCTGAGATCTGAATATATTAAAGAATGTAGTACAATCCTTAATGTGAATGAACGTATTTTATATTCAGAATCAAATAAAATTAGACGAAAAAAAGCAGAGCAAATTTATAAAAGAGAAGCCTTTACTGAGCAACGTGTTGAAAAATCAACTTCAACTGTTGAACCAGTACAGGTTAATACGGAAGGTGAAATCTATGAAAAAGAAATTATCAGACTTTTATTGACTTATGGAAATAAAACCATGAAAACTGGTGATAATGAAGAAGTTATGACTTCTATTTATATTTTAAATGAAATTACTAGCGATGAATTGAAATTAAAGTATCCTTTATATGTTCAGATTTTTGAGGAAGTACAATATCAAATTGATAATACGAATGAAATAAATGAGAAATATTTTCTTTCACACCAGGATAATTCTATTAGTCAGTTTGCAGTTGATATATTAAGTCCGAAATATAAAGTAAGCAAAAGGTGGAAACGCACCGGTAATTTTGTTGAAACGGAAGAAGATAAATATGCACAGGTAGTAAAAGAAGCTGTATTGGCGTTTAAAAATTTCAAAGTTCAAAAGCTTTTAGAACAAGTTCAAGATGATTTAGTTAATGCCCAGGAAAATCAAAATTTAGAAGAAATTGAAAGATTATACCAGCAATTTATTTCCTTATCACAGCTAAAACTTGAAATATCAAAAAATTTAGGCCAGCGTACTATATTAAAATAGAATTATATACAAATTAAAAACTTCAAATGGTTATAAAAATCCTTATAAGAATTAATCACATATATTTTATTAAATTTGTGGCCGTTACTAATAAAAAACATTGTGGCAACTACCAGGCAAAATAAAATAGCAAGATTAATACAGAAAGATATAGCATCTCTTTTTCAAAACCAGATAAAAAATATTTATCCGGGAGGAATGATTACAGTTACCGTGGTCAGAGTGTCGCCAGATCTGGCATTAGCAAAAGTTTACGTTAGTATCTTCCCAAGTAATAAAAGCAAGGAAATATTAGTCTATTTGCAGGAAAATGCCCGCTTCTTCAGGCATCAACTAGCACAAATACTTAAAAACCAGCTTAGAAAAATGCCAGAATTAGCGTTTTATCTTGATGACTCCCTCGATTATATTGAAAATATCGAAAACCTTCTTAAAAAATAAACTCATTGAACTTTGCTTTATACATAGCCAAGCGATATTTAATTTCAAAGAAATCAAGAAATGCCATTAATATAATTTCTCTAATTTCAATAATTGGAGTAGCAGTTGGGGCTATGGCTTTAATTGTTGTATTATCTGTATTTAATGGTTTCGATGGTTTAATTAAATCGATGTACAATTCATTCAATCCCGATTTTCAGGTTACTCCATTTGAAGGAAAATCTTTTTACAAAGATTCTGTTCACTTGGATGAACTGTCTAAGATTGAAGGAATTGAAAAAATAGCAGAAGTTATAGAAGAAAATGCCTTGTTAAAATACGGTGAGAGACAATATATTGCTCGATTAAAAGGGGTTAGTGATAATTTTAAAGATATTAATGGCATCGATTCGATGATAGTAGATGGTGATTTTATTTTAAAAAATAATAATGAACCGTTTGCTGTAGTTGGTCAAGGAGTGGCTTATTATTTAGCCATTGGGTTGCATTTCGTAAATCCAATCATTGTTTTTATTCCTAAGAGGGAAGGAAATATTTCAACTATTGATCCAACAGGATCTTATAAGCAGAAATATATTTTTCCATCAGGGATTTTTTCCATTCAACAGGAATTTGATGTAAATTATGTAATAGTACCTATCGATTTTTTAAGCGATTTGCTTGATTATAAAAATGAATTAACGGCATTGGAAATTAAGCTAACCAAAAATGCCGATCAGCAAAAAGTAAGGTCAGAAATGACTAAGATTTTGGGACCACAATTACAAATTAAAAACCGTTATGAACAAAATGAAACCTTTTATAAAATTATGAAATCGGAAAAATGGGCCATTTATTTTATCCTGACATTTATTTTAATTGTAGCTTCATTTAATCTCATTGGTTCATTAACCATGCTTATTATTGAAAAGAAAAAAGATATTTACACACTACAAAGTATGGGAGCCAACACATATTTAATACGTAAAATCTTCTTTTTTGAGGGTTGGATGATCACTATTGTTGGAGCTATAATA
This sequence comes from uncultured Bacteroidales bacterium, assembly GCA_964496465.1. Classification (GTDB taxonomy): domain Bacteria; phylum Bacteroidota; class Bacteroidia; order Bacteroidales; family CAYFUP01; genus CAZBZX01. The sequence goes on along the minus strand of CAZBZX010000046.1, from coordinate 8,123 downwards.
GGACTTATATCAGGATTATTTATATGCTGGGCGCAGGAAACATTTGGATTAATTAAACTTCATGGAAGCGGTTCTTTTATAATTGATGCATACCCAGTAAATGTTCATTTTATTGATGTATTTACTGTAATGATGATTGTACTAATTATTGGATCAATTGCTGCCTGGGTACCAGCCAGGTATATAACCAAAAGTCATTTTGTTTTTTCTAATAAAAATTAAAAAGTAATAAAAGGTAAAGGTGTAAGTTTGAGATATTTCTCAAAATCCTCACTATTTAATTTTTTATTTTCCTTATTATTAATTTTTGGCATTTCTATATTATTCTTTTTTTTCATTTTTTTTGAATTTTCAATAATATTCTCCATCTCAACTAAACCTGTCTTCTTCATATTAAATACATTTATTCATTAAAATATTTTCTGGTGTATATTATCGGAATTATGATCGCAATAAATAAAATTACATTAAAGATTGCATTGTAATAAACTTTGTAAATGATAGAGAAAGATTCATCAATTAAAAACCAAACTACAGTTGTAATTAATATGGTTTTCCATACCCACTTTTTATGTGAATCATATGCATTCTTAATTATTTGATATAGAAATATTCCCCAAACCATCATGCAAACCCCCATTAAGCTGTAAACAAAGTATTTATATAAAATAGTGCCTTCATTCTGAATACCATCAGGCCAAAATACAGGGTCAATTAATAAATTAAAAGGTTTATAAAGTATAGTAGTTTTGAAAAAAGCTACATAAACTCCTATAACTAAAATTACATAACTTATTATTAATAAGTATTTTTTCCAAAAATTAATTCGTTCCATTTGATTTATTAATTTTTATAAATAAATTATATACCCATGCAATACATGCTCCGCCAATTGCTCCATCAGCTAAAGCCCAAAGCATTCCAATGATGCTCCCAACAGGAGAAAATGTATACCCCCGATAAATTTTAGAGATTAAATTTGGTTCATAGCTAGCCCCTTCAAATAAAATAACCCACCAGGTTAAACAGAATAATCCTACTGATGCAATAATTGCAAAAGTCAGTGCCATCGCTTTTACATTTAGTTTCATTTTGTATTCCTCCTTATTTATTTAATTTATAAATTAAACTTAATTGTAAATTACTTTTCTATTGATTCCTTTAACCTATTCATTGCTAATGAAGTTAAAGGTATTGATATCCAAGGAATAATATATCCAATGCTCTGAACCCAATGAGAATAAATAAAACCAATACCCTTTCCCTGGATAATACCGACCATAATAAAATCAAGTATAAACACCTCAACTGATGCATAAAATGCAAGCCAAAGACTTGTTTTTATATAGTTATAACTAAAAAAGCTACATAAAATAAAGCAGAAGAAAGGAAAAATCCCAAATACACCGATAAAAAGTAAATTTATTCGACTTGATATTGGCCATTCTAGATAATAATCAGATGGTATACCGATTAAATAAAAGGCAAACCATGCTATAAATACAACCATAATTATTATTAAATGATTTTTTGGTCTCATAATTCAATTTTAAATTATTGATAAATATGAGGACAAATTTATAGTAGGAAATGATCGAAATCGACCTGATTTATAAATCAGGTCAACTTTTAACTCCTACATTTGTTTTTAAACTGCGAAGGTGTTTGTCCGGTAATCTTTCGGAAAGCTTCATTGAATGCAGATTTTGAATTGAACCCGACTTCAAAGGCAACAGCTAAAAATGTATACTCAGGTTTTTTAAGAATTAATTCTTTTGCTTTTTCAATTCTATACTCATTTACAAAAGAAGTAAAGTTTTTATTATAAAATTCGTTAATAAATTCTGATAATTGATGTGTAGTTACATTACAAAGTGAAGCTAATTTTTCTAAGGTAAGATGCTCATCTAAAAATTCTTCCTTAGAATCCATCAATTCATCAATTTTATGCTTTAAACTCTTTGTATCTATGTGTGATAAATATGATCTTTTATGCTTCTCTCTTTCAACAACATTACTAATGGTAACATTAAATCCGGGATAAATAAGATTTACAAAAAATAAAAGAATGACGCAGGTTGAAAGCAATAATTCAGAAAGTTGCAGATAAATATAATTACCAGTAAATAAAGTTAATGAATCAGTAACTGATCCTGCCAGAAAAATATCAAACAAAATAAAACTTGCCAATGCAGATGGCTCATTTTTTATATTTTTGAAATGCCATAAATAGCTTATAATTAATTTCTTCCCAGCGCTCACTAAATAAAACATAAAGCTAAATGAACCAAAAAATCCAAGAATCAAGATTAATTCATTCCCAAAAAAATCGAAAAAAATGGATGAATGTTGGAAGCCAAAAAAATAAACGGCAATTATTCCTAATGGTAATGATATAATCGCTGGTAAAACATGCCATCTTTGTTTTTTAGAAAATTCGAATGTTTTATTAACGGAATATAAAGTAAGAAAATAAATCATTGGACCTATCAAAAACATTCCAGGTAAACACAAAACTGAAAGATAAGGATGACTTTCCACCAGGTTAGATTCGTACAGAAAAAAATAAAAAATCAACAAACTAAAGGCTAAAAACAATCCGAAAAATATCTGATTTTTTACTTTTTTTCGATCAGATAAAAGCATCCCCATTGACATAAGGGCAGATAAAAAAAAGGTATGAAGTGTAATAATTTTTACAATTGACTGTAGAGGTGTGATTGTAAATACCATAAAAAATAAATATGTTAGTACTTCGAAAGTATAAAAATAATTGAATTCATTATTAATTTAAACAAAAGTATTTATATGAATTTTTACAAGGCATTAGATACAGATAGCTCCAGGGCCGTGGCAGATATTGTTACTGAAGCTGTTGGAGATAATCCCATTTATTTTAAAGAAGTACTTGATTTAGCCTTACAGGATATTCCAAAAATTTCAATGCGTGCCGGAAGAGTTGTATTGTTTTGTAGTGAAAAACATCCTGAGCTTCTAAAACCTTATTTACGTCAATTAATTAAAAATATACCTAAAATAAAAAATGAAGGAACCTTGCGGACCATACTCAGGTTGATAATAATGTTCCCGGAAATTAAAAATGAAAATGATATAAGCCTTTTGTTGGAAAAAGGATTCGATTATATACAAGGAAAAAGATATTCTGTGGCCATAAAAGTTTATGCTATGGAAATTCTATATAATATCTCAAAACAATATCCAGAGATTTTGAATGAGTTGATTGCAGTTGTCAAATCACAAATTCCATTTAGTTCGGCTGGATTTAAAGCTAAAGCAAAAATACTTTTTGGGAATATATAAGGAATACCCCTTAAATCCCCTAAAGGGGACTTAAAAACTAAATGATAATACTTGATTAACAACTTTCTCTCCTTCAGGAAACGGCTTTGGTAAGATCATTGTCTACTTAAATCTATTAAAATTAAAAATAATTTGGATAATTTAATTTCATTTAATATATTTGCAAATGAAACTATTTTAAATAAAACTATATGTCACAATTCGAATTAAATGATTCTCTAGGCTACTATTTTAGTAAAACCTATAACCTTTTCAAGATTTATTTTAATAAAATTCTAATTCAAAATGGATATAATCTTACTAGTGATCACTGGACTGTTTTAATTATATTAAAAAATAATCCCGGAATAAATCAAAGTATTATATCAAAAATACTACAACGCGACAAGCCCGCAGTTACAAGGATTATAGATTTCATGGAAAGCGAAAAATATGTTGAACGAAAAAGTGACAAGTCTGATAGAAGAGCTCATAATATATTTCTTACAAAATCAGGTGAAATTTTATATAATAAAATTTTAAAATTAGTAGAAGTTGAAACCAATAATCTTATTGAAGGAATAGATAAAAATTACTTACAAATTATGAAAAACACCATGTCGGTACTAATACAAAAAATGTCAAACAAATAATTTAAATTTTATGAAACAAGCATTAAAAATTAAAAATAAACGTATGAAAAATTATCCGCCATTTTATGATGATATAAAAGATTCTGATCCGGAATTATACAAATTAATTACATCTAAATATGACTTAATAATGAAACCTGGTGCCATTGATGTTAAAACAAAAATGCTGATTTTACTTGCTGTTGATGCATTTGCAGGTTCATCTGGTGTAAAAGGAATTTCTGAAATAGCAAAGAAGATGGGCGCAACAAAAGAAGAAATTTTAGAATCTATTCGAATTGCATATAGTGTTGCAGGAAACAGGGTGTTGCACACTACTGCTGTTGTTTTTTCAGAATTACAAGAATAATGAAACAACCCGATTATTCATATTTATTAGCAAAAACAGAAATTAAATTTCCATTAATTGGGTTTTATGATACACCAAATAAAGAAGTATTTAAAAATTTGGTTAAGCCGAAAACCTGTATTTTTGCCTACTATAAAAAATGGGAAAAAGAAAAATCAATTTTAATTACAAAAAATCAGCATGGATGCCCTGGTGCAGGTACCTGGCTTTGCGATATTAAATCAAGAACGAGAGAAGATTATATAAAGTTTTTAGCTGATGATGAAGGCTTAAAAGCTAATCATAATTTAATGGGCCAATGGCTTGATCATGTTAAACCGTACCAACAACAATATAAAAATTTAATTATTGGTCCGTTAAAAGCTTCTGAATATAAATACCTTAAAACTATAACTTTTTTTGTTAACCCTGATCAGTTAAGTATATTGATGATAGGAGCCCAACTTTATAGCAAACCATGTGATCCAGAACCTGTAGCTGCTCCATTTGGATCAGGCTGCATGCAACTGGTTTCATTATTTGATGATTTGAGTTTACCTAAGGCAATAATTGGTACTACTGATATAGCTATGAGAAAATATATACCAAAAAATATTCTTGCATTTACAGTTTCAAAACCCATGTTTGAACAGCTATGTTCTTTGGGAAAGGAAAGTTATTTAGAAAAAAGGTTTATAAATGACTTGAAAAAATCTAGAAATAAAAGCAATTATGAATAAAACAGTTCAGATATTAGCATTATTAATAATAGTTGCTATTTTTTTCTTTGGAGTAATTGGACTATTCTTTCCCAATATCTATGCGGATTTTTACATCTATCAATTAATTAATCTACACTGGTTAGATTATTATAATGAAAATCGAGAAATTGGTACCTTAATTAAAGTAATATTTCAAGCCAATGGCTTAAGCATGGTAATGAGCAGCATACTTGCTTTTTCTATTTTAGTTTATTCAGCTAAAAAAGGTCAAAAATGGGGAATAATTTCATTAATAATTGTAGGATTAATTGGGGGTGCAGGGGAAATATTTTTGGAAATAGTAATTCTTAATTTATTGTGATAACAATTAGTGTAATAAACAAATTCCCTCTCCTTCAGGAGAGGGCTAGGGCGCGATCTTTATTTACTCAAATTCTTCAATATCGAAAAAGCTTTATCGATATCCCTGTCATTCAATATAATAGTAAATTCATTCGAGGTTGAAATAACTTCAATAATATTTATCCCTTCCCAGGCAATTTTTTTGAAAATGAAATAATATAATCCTGGAATAGTTTGATTTTCTTCAGGTAATTTAATAGTAATTGAAGATAATTCAGCCGAATGACGGATTAATTCTTCACCTTTAAAAATGCTTTCCACGTTTGACTTAAGAGTATCACTCACTACAATTGTGGTTTCAAAAACTCCCATTGAAATAGTATGAAATACTTCCCGGTGCTCACTAATAATTTCAAGTAATTTTTCCTGGCCCTTAATTAGACTTTCTGAATTTTTATAGGTAAAATCAGCCAGGTTTGAACGGACAATAATATCACCAAATTGTTTTAATGCTTTTTTAATTTTTACGTTCATCTGAATGTCTAACTGAGGAGCTAACCGTTTCAAAGCCATAACTACAGCACCCTCTTTAATTGGTTTCTTTAATTTTGCCTCTATCTCTGGTTTTAATTGTCTTGCTAAGGATGATAAATTAATTAAACCTTCATTTAAGGCCCCTTCAATAAATGGTTTCTTTTTAATTAATCCTTCAACAACTTCAGCTATAGTGATCATAATAAATAATTATAGATTTTAAATTTTTGTTAAAAATATAACATTTAGTTTAAATTTTGTATAAATAACGAAAATATTTTCTTTTTGTTTATAGTTATTTAATTTTGTGCTTGCATTTATACAAATCAAATTATAATAAAAAAATGAATGTTTTAAAATTTGGGGGTACTTCTGTAGGTTCACCTGATAGAATTAAAGAAGTTGGAAGTCTTGTTAAAAATAATGTGCCATGTATTGTTGTACTATCTGCAATGAGTGGGGTTACAAATAAACTGGTTGAAATTGGACAAAAACTATATAATGGTGAAAAAGAAGGTGCAAAAGAAATTATCGATTCTTTAGAGCAAAAATATTTAAATATTATTGAAGAATTATACGATTCAATAGAAAGTAAAGAAAAAGGGAAAGCGTTAATTAAGTCCCATTTTAAGTCATTAAGACAATATTTAAATAATCCATTTTCAGAAAAAGAGGAAAAAGAAATACTTGCTGAAGGTGAATTGATTTCAACACATTTCTTTTTATTTTATTTGGAAGAAATTGGAGAATCTGCTGCTATAATTCCTGCTTTGGAATTTATGAAAATTAATGGGGACAATGAACCAGATATCAATTTTATTCGTGAAAATATCAAAAAATATATTCAAAATAATTCGGATAAAAATATACTTATTACCCAGGGATATATTTGCAGGAATCCCAATAATGAAATTGACAATTTACAACGAGGTGGCAGTGATTATACAGCAACACTTATCGGTGCAGCAATACGTGCCCAGGAAGTTCAAATTTGGACTGATATAGATGGCGTTCATAATAATGATCCTCGTTTTGTTGAAAACACAAAACCTGTTACAAATTTATCCTTTAATGAAGCAGCCGAGTTAGCCTATTTTGGAGCAAAAATTTTACACCCGTTATGTGTTATTCCGTGCATAAAAGAAAATATTCCAGTACATTTAAAAAATACAATGGCACCGGATGCTTTTGGTACGCTCATTTCTGGAGAATCAAAAGGAGACGGAATTAAATCAATTGCTGCAAAAGACGAAATTACTGCAATTAAGGTAAAATCAACAAGGATGTTATTGGCCTATGGATTTTTAAGAAAAGTGTTCGAGATATTCGAAAAATATAGAACACCAATCGATATGATAACAACATCGGAAGTTTCTATTTCGCTTACAATTGACAATGCAAAATATTTAAAAGAAATTAAAGAGGAATTAAATAAATTTTGTTCAGTTGAAGTGGATGCAGATCAATCAATTATATGTATTGTTGGAAATTTAATAGCCGAAAATAAAGGAGTTGCTGCAACTGTATTTAGTGCATTAAAAGATATTCCAATTCGAATGATTTCATATGGTGGTAGTCGACATAATATTTCAGTACTAATTCATTCAAACGATAAAAAAGAAGCGCTAAACGAATTAAGTAAACATGTTTTTTAAATGTGTTAAAATTCATTAATTCAGACACTTATTACCTTAAAAAAGGAATGCTTTATATTTCAATTTAATAACAAAATTTAAAAATCATGATCAAAAAATTTGAACCAGTTGTTCAAGAAATAATATCCTTGATAGACAAATGGGAACCAACCTTATGTAATCTTTCAACAGGGGAAATAATAGAAAAAAGAAATACTCAGGAACGTAATATTAAGCAAATTCTTGGACATATGATTGATTCTGCTTCAAACAATTTACATAGAATTATTCATCTACAATATCAGAAAAGTCCTCTTATTTATCCAAATTATGCTATAAATGGGAATAATGATAGATGGATTGCAATTCAAAATTATCAAAATGAGGACTGGAGTAATATGATTAAGTTATGGAAATATTCTAATTACCATATTATACATGTAATAAAAAATATAAATCCTGATAAGTTGAATAATCTGTGGCAATGCGATGAAAAAAGACTTATATCGCTAAAAGATGGAGTAATTGATTATATAAGGCATCTAAATTTACATTTAAAAGAGATTGAAGAATTAATAAACATTGCTTAAAAATGCTGTCTGTTTCAACC
>CAZBZX010000045.1:0-15482 GCA_964496465.1 uncultured Bacteroidales bacterium | reverse complement strand
CACACAATTGTGATAAAGATGATTTATTAGGCAAGAGTGATCTAGATTTTTTTGCTGATGATCCTGAGTTGGCTAATTCACTTTGGAATGAGGAACAGGAAATAATAAAGTCTTCAGTACCTAAACAATTTGAGCAAAAAGAGTATGTAAATAATGCTGATATATACCTTAAAACCCATAAAATTCCTTTTTATATTCATTATCTTGATAATAGGGGGCTTTTAGGAATTCAATTTGATATAACTGATATAAAACAAATGCAAATTGAGATTAAAAAACAAAATGAAGAGTTAATAGAGACACATAAAGAATTCGAAAAAGAAAAAGCCTTAATGGATGCATTAATGGAAAATATTCCTGATACTATTTATTTTAAAGATTTAGAGTGCAGATTTATAAGAGCAAGTCATTCTATAGCCGACAAATTTAAAGTTAGTTCTATTGAAGAAATTATCGGAAAAAGTGATTTTGATTTTCATGGTAAAGAACATGCTCAAGAAGCTTTTGATGACGAGCAGAAAATTATAAGTACTGGGAAACCAGTGTTAAACATAGTTGAAAAAGAACTGTTCGATGATGGTCGTTTAAGCTGGGGATCAACAACCAAAATGCCTTTAAAAGATCATCAGGGTAAAATAATAGGAACTTTTGGTATTACATCAGACATTACAGAATTAAAAAACTTGGAGATTGAGCTGAAAGAAAAAAATGAAGATCTTGTCTCTCATGAAGAAGAACTTCGCCAAAATTTAGAAGAATTGCATGCCACTCAGGAACATTTAAACAAACAGCTTGAAAAAAATAATCTAACAAACAAAAAATTAGAATTTGAAACAGCATTACTTGATAACTTACTGGCATATTATCCCGATTTAATTTATTTCAAAGACAAAGATTGTCGATTTATTAGGATGAGTCAATCTTTTGTAAAATTAGTTGAAGGGGCTAAAAATCAAGATGATCTTATTGGAAAATCAGATTTCGACTTTCATGATAAAAAAGGCGCTCAAAAACGTTATGACGATGAAAAGAGAATAATGAAAACAAAGGAAGGTTTATTTAATGATATAGAGCATGTTTTATTTGAAGATGGTATCGGGGAGCAATGGTGGTCGACTACCAAGTTACCTTTATTGGATTCTAATGAAGATCCGATTGGTACTTTTGGAATTACGAAAGATATTACAGAATCAAAAATTCTAGAGATCGGTTTGAAGGAAATGAATGAGGAACTTGCTGCACATGAAGAAGAACTTCGCCAAAATATTGAAGAATTGCATACCACCCAGGAACATTTGAACCAACAGTTAGAAGAAAATAGGTTGACAAATAAAAAACTGGCATTTGAAACCGCTTTACTTGATAACCTATTGGCCTATTTTCCCGATTTAATTTATTTTAAAGATAGGGACTGCCGGTTTATCAGGATGAGCAATTCTTTTGTGAAATTATTTAAAGGAGCAAAAGGACCACAAGACCTCATCGGAAAATCAGATTTTGATTTCCATGATAAGGAAGGGGCGCAAAAGCGTTTTGATGATGAGCAAAGAATTATTAAAACAAAACAACCATTACTGAATGATATTGAACATGTATTTTTTGAAGGGAATATTGGAGAGCAGTGGTGGTCAACTACTAAAATGCCTCTTCAAGATAAACAATTAAGTATCATTGGTACTTTTGGTGTAACTACCAATATTACAGAAATTAAAAAATTAGAAATTGAAGTAAATGAAAAGAATGATCAATTAACAAAACAAGCTAAAGAATTATCTTCAAAAAAAGATGAACTTGAAAAACAGAATTTAGTTATTAATAAATCATTTAGAAACCTTCAATTAATAAGTGAATTTGGACAGAAACTCACTTCTACCCTTTCCTTATCAGCTATAAATAAAATGATTTATGACTATGTTAGTAACTTAATGGATGCTGCTGCATTTGGAATTGGATTATATAAAGAATCAAAAAATCAAATTGAGTATACCGGATTTATTGAGAAAGGTGTTTTTTTACCATACTTTTCAATTCCACTTGGCAAAAGTAACAGCTTAGCAGTATGGTGTTTTAAAAATCAAAAAGAGATATTTATTCTTGATTATCAAAAAGAATACCTTAAGTATATTAAAGATAAAGGAAATATAAAAACCAGCAATACACCTAAATCTTTAATTTATGTACCATTGATGATAGAATCAAAGCCGGTTGGAGTAATTACTGTTCAAAGTTATTCTATTAACGCCTATAATCCGGGTGACCTAAATATACTTCAAACCCTAGCTTCATACATCTCAATTGCATTAGCAAACGCAAATGCGTACGATATAATTAATAAAAATAATATTCACATTAGAAATAGTATTAATTATGCAAAAACTATCCAAAATTCAATTTTACCAAATATAAAAATGATGCAAAAAGAGTTTCCTACTTTTGTTCTCTACCGACCCAAGGACATTGTTTCAGGAGACTTTTTCTGGTATCTTAAAATTAAGAATAAAGGAAAGCCTGATAAATTATATTACGCAACAATCGATTGTACAGGCCATGGTGTACCCGGTGCTTTTATGTCGTTAATAGGAAATAGAGTTCTTAATGAGACAATCATTGAGAAAAAGTTTAATGATCCAGGTGAAATTTTAGAATTCCTCAACATCGGAATACAGATTGCCTTAAGACAGGATAAAACCAATAATAATGATGGAATGGATTTATGTTTATGTTGTATTGAAAAAAATATGGATCCTTTATCTAAAGAAAATAAAGGAGCTAAACTTACTTTTGCCGGAGCTAAGCGACCACTATTCATTTATCGAAACCAGACAGGCATTATTGAAAATATTACAGGTGATAGAAAATCGATTGGAGGGGAAAGAGCTATACGAAGTAATGTAGTCTATAAAAGTAAAGAAATAATATTAGAAAAGGGTGATATAATATATTTAACAACCGACGGTTATATTGATCAAAATAACCATGATCGAAAAAAATTTGGATTACATGCTTTATTGAATTTATTTAAATCAGTTGCTATGAAATCGATGGAAGAGCAAAAAACAAAGATTGAAAATTCGCTATTAAAATATATGGGAAAAGAAGAGCAAAGGGATGATATTACAATATTAGGTGTTAAAATAGACTATTGAATTTGAATTTCTAATCAAATGAAATTTTATATTATTCTAATAAAGACAACGTTTATTAGAATTTGATATTTAATATTGTCGAATTAATTTTTTTAAATAAAGGTTTTATAAGGTATTAAAAATTAAATAGATTAAATCATGAAATACATTTTGTTATTGTTTGTAATTATTTATACTCCATTCTGTTTTGCAGGTTCATTTGATACTATTCCTGCGAATGACAATTTCATTGAATATACCGGCAGAATTGACTTTAAAAATCCTCTTTCACCAACATTTTCATATTCTGGAGTATCAATTAGGGCATGTTTTACAGGAACAAGTATTGCAATGATTATGAACGATAATGTTGGCCAGAATTATTATAATATTATCCTGGATGGCGAATTAATTGACAATATAAATATCACTACAGGGGAAAAAACATATCCAATTGCTGAAGGACTAAATGACTCAATTCACGAAATTGAAATATTTAAGCGAACCGAGGAAATGTTTGGTAAAACACAATTTTTTGGTTTTGTAGTAGATGAAGGAGCTTCACTAGTTGAAATTCAGAATACACGAAGTAAACTTATTGAGTTTATTGGCAATTCAATCACATGTGGTTATGGTAATGAAGGGGAACTTGGGGGAACTTTTGGACCGACAACCGAGAACCATTATTTAACATATGCGGCCATTACCTCCCGAAATTTTAATGCTCGTCACTTGGCTGTATGTAAATCGGGAATTGGAATATATCGTAATTACGATGGCCCGGCTGATGGTAATGCTGACTGCATGACGAACTTTTATACCAGGACTTTCCTTTACGATGAAAATCCCAAATATTCTTTTTCTGAAAAACCCGATCTTGTTTGTATAAACCTGGGAACAAATGATTTTAGTACTACAGAAGGGGATTCAGCCAAATATGTCAGTAATTATTTTCGATTAATTGATACGATTCAATCAAAATATAGTATGCCGGATATAATTTGCCTGGCTGGCCCTATGCTATCTGATCCAGCTTTGACTGAAATACGTAATTATTTAACGTTCATAGCAGATTCAGCTACTAAAAAAGGGAAAGGAAACGTGTACTTTTTTGAAATGTCGCAACAAGGTGACCTTGGTTTGGCAATAGATTATCATCCAACGATAGCACAACATAAAAAAAATGCGTTGGAACTTACTGAATATATCCAATCATTAAAAGGATGGGAAATTAATCCGCTTTTAATGAATGCAACAGTTGTTGGTGCCAAACATGTACAACTTGAATTTAATACCCCTGTGCAAGATTCAACGAATACTCTTAAGGGTTTTAAAGTATATAATAATAATACTCAATATCCTATTTCTAATGTTTATTCAGATACAAACAATAATAAACTCATTCATATTATATTGCAAGAAAGTATAAGTATTGGAGAAATTGTCAAACTCGATTACACTCCTGGTAATATAAAATCGGTCGATTCTATAAAAGTTGAAGAAATAAAATCGATGATAATTCAGAATAATCTGACCGAAACAAAAATTACGAAGGGAACAACAAATGAAGAAGGAACAGAAGTTACCTTGACCTGTAATAAAAATGTAAAAAAAAACTCAACCATTGAAGGTTTATCGCTGAGTAATAGTAAGGGTGATATAGCCATTGTATCTTTTAGTATTTCTAACAAGAAAATAACTTTATATATTAATGAGGTTATTACTATGGATGAATCAGTATTTGCTAGTTATAATGGTACCAATATTTATAGCGAAGATGATGTGCCTTTATCTGATTTTTCAAAAGTTGATATTAAAAATAATTCGACCATAATTACAAATGTTCCAATAAATAATATTAAATCAATTGAAATATATCCAAATCCAAATCATTCAGGAATATTCTATTATTGTATTGATAAATCTGCTATTACGGGTATAGTCAGATTAGAATTAGTAAATATGAATGGTACTATAATACAGAATCAAATTATTTCAGAAACTGAAGGGAAGATTGATATGAGTAATAATGTATTAAAAGGTATGTATTTTATTAAACTTTTAATAGGGAATAACGTAATTGCAAAATCTATCATTATTGAATAAATAAATCATACAAAAACTTTAAATATGAATAAGAAACTAAAAATTAAAACGATTTTCATTTTTGTTTTATCAATTTACGCATTTACCTGTCATTCACAAACTGTTGATTCGCCTTATGAAGTAGGTACATGGCATGGTTTCAGACAAACAGCTATTAATTATACCTTTGATGATGGAACATCGGGTCAGTTTGCCAAAGCTATACCAATATTTAATGAATATGGTTTTAATCTTACCTTATTCACCGTAACAAACTGGTCGCCTAATTGGACAAATCTGCAAAATGCTGCATCGCAAGGTCATGAAGTAGCTAGTCATACGGTTTCGCATCCAAATTTTGGAGATATAGATATTGATGAAGAGATTACGGAGCTTAAAGATTCAAAAGATGCTATTGAAAATAATGTATCAGGGCAACAATGTATTACTATGGCCTATCCATATTGTGCAATAGGAAATGATTCCATATGCAATAGCTATTATATTGCAGCAAGGGGTTGCCAGGGATTTATTGAGCCAAGCACACCTGGATCATTTATGAATATAAGTTCTGTTATATGTGGTAGTGAGGGTTCAGTAAAAACCATAGATCATTTCAAAACAAAATTTGAAAGTGCAGCCAAATCAAACGGATGGCTTGTATTTTTGCTACACGGTGTTGATAATGATGGAGGTTATTCACCCTTGTCTTCCGAAATTCTTGAAAACAGCCTGATATTTTTAAGCGATCGAACCAGTAAATTTTGGGTAACAACATTTAAAAATACAGCACTTTATGTGAAAGAGAGAAATGATGTTACTGTTTTAGAAACCTCAAATGAAGATTCTAATATGACACTTCAGGTAACTGATAACTTGCCAGATTCTATCTACAATTATCCACTTACAATACGTCGCCCACTTCCAGCAGAATGGCCTTCTGCTGATGTATTTCAAAATAATGATTCAGTACCAACGCGTATAGTTAAGATTGAATCTGTTGTATATCTTATGTTTGATGTAATACCAGATGCCGGAGAAGTAAAAATTTCGAAAAATAAGATTTATGTTGAACCTGAAATTGATACGATACCACCTGATATTGCAGAAACTCCAGAAAATAATGATACTACTGCCCAAACATCAATTAAAATTCATGAAAAAAATAGTGTGTTAAGTGATAATAATATAAAAGTGACAGTAAATGAAAGGAACTTGATAATTTTAATGCAAGTTCCATCTGATTTTGGTTTTCTAGTGAGTTTATTTGATCTTAAAGGAACGTGTTTGCTGTCTCAAAATGTTACTATTGGAACTGAAGGAAGAGCTAATATTTCTTTACCAAATAATCTTACCGAATCAGGAATGTATATTGTGAGGATGACAGATGGAAAAGATTCGTGGGCTACAAAATTTATGATAAAAATATAGCAGTCAATGAAAATATTAAGGTTCGTGGAATAAGTGAATACAATTCTATAGAATGGAGGTAATAAAATTCAGATATTTTATATCGAACTCCTATAAACTTATTATTTTAATACTTACCATAAGTTCTTGCTGTTTCGACCATAGCAAAAATGTTTTCATCTGGAGTATCTCTTCCACATTGATCTCCAGTAGATAAAATAAAACCGCCTCCTTTTGCAGCATCATCAATAGCTTTTTTACTTGCTTCTGTTACATCTTTTTTTGATCCATTTAACATAATTTTGGTAGTGTGTAGATTTCCTTTCAGAATTATTTTATCGCCATATAGTTTTTTAAGTTCTGCAAGATCACAATCGCCCATTGGAGGTATTTCCAATGGATCAATAATGCTTAAATTAGTTTCTTCTGCTGCTATTTTAACCAATTCAGTTTCAGGGCCACATGAATGCACATGAGTTGGTATTCCTATACTATTTGCTAACTCGGTTACTCTTTTCAGGGCAGGAAGTACTAGCTCTCTAAAAATATCAGGGGATTGAAAAACAAGTGATCCCGATGCTCCACAAAAAAGAAAATCAGGTTTTATTTTAAGATCAGCTATTATTTTTATTCTTTTCTCCATTTTTTCAATCATTCGATCTCTTATTTCAAAATACTTATGTGGATTTTCAAAATATTCATAAATATTCTCAGGTCTTTTAAGAATTAATGTTTCAATTCCACTCGGCATACCCATAATTCCATAGTCTCCCATTTCTTTTTTAATATATTGCCATAACTCCATGCCCTTTGGCCAAGACTTTATATTTTCTATATCTTTCCATTTTTCAGGAACAGGATTTAATCCAACATATTCTGGAAGCACATCAGTAGCAGGAGGATTATCTTTTGTATGTACTACAACAAATTTGCTCCATTCCCCTTTCTCTTCACAAAAGTCTTGTGTTATAATCCTTTTTTCATTTTGATAAACAATTTTCTTTTCCCACTTTTCTTCATCATCTTCAAATAAATCTCCAAATTCGTATAATTCAAAACCCCCATCAATATTAAAATATTTTACAGCGTCAATATAG
The DNA here is from genome assembly GCA_964496465.1 of uncultured Bacteroidales bacterium. Lineage (GTDB taxonomy): Bacteria > Bacteroidota > Bacteroidia > Bacteroidales > CAYFUP01 > CAZBZX01. The sequence continues at coordinate 7,765 of CAZBZX010000045.1, read as the reverse complement.
GCTTTCCAAAGGGGAGGATCCTGATATAAATAAATATCCCAGAAAGGTTTTCCAGTCAATCTTGCAGGCACCATATTTGAGATATCAGGGCATACAGGTACACAATCTGGTAATTCCCGGTTTAGTACTTTTAGCAATCTAATTCGATTATTCATAGTAACTTTCAAAGTTAAAACGTGCCTCTAATTTAAACTTAAAATCTGAAAGACTGTAAATATTACAACACCAGAATTTAAATTATTATTTTGTTCTTATAATACAATGCTTAAATCGGTTTTTATCTTATTAAATCTTAAGATTTTATAAATAAAATTGATTATTTTGTGCATTAATATCTAATCAATTAATGAATACAAAATTATATTTCAATAGGTTTTTAGCACTGTTGGTTACCTATATTTTGTTTTCTGAAATAATTGGATTTTCTCAGCAGCATAAAATCTGGTTCAAACATTTAACCACAAAAGAGGGACTTTCTCAAAATACTGTTGATTGTATTCTAAGGGATAACCAGGGTTTTATTTGGTTTGGCACATGGAATGGGTTAAATAAATACGATGGATATGATTTTATTTTATATCAAAATGATCCTTCAGATTCAAATACGATAAGCAATAATTTTATTTATTCACTTTGTGAGGATGATTATAACCGGATTTGGATTGGTACTGGTGGCGGAGGGATAAATGTTTTTAACAAAGAGAAAGAAATCTTTTATCATATTAATCACGATTCCTTAAAAATAAATAGTATATCAAATGATGTTATCAATGCTTTATTTAAAGATAATGAAGGAGATATATGGGTTGGCACTGATAATGGACTGGATAGAATTAAATTAAAAAATCAATATTTAACTGATATTGAAGTTTCCTCATTTACAAATGAACAACAAAATGTAAATTCTCTATCAAATAATCAAGTATTCACCGTTATTCAAGATCACCTTAAATTTATTTGGATTGGCACTAATGAGGGATTAAATAAATTCGATGCATCAACAAATACATTTCAACAATATTATAATATTCCCGGTAATGAAGGCTCTATTGCATTTAATACCATTAATACTGTTTATGAAGATGATCAAAATAACCTGTGGATCGGTACTTTTTACGGATTGAGTAAAATAAATTTAAACTCTAATAATATAAGTAATTATTATAATAGCTCATCCGATCCAAACAGCATTGCGCATAATACAATAACTTCAATTTGTCAGGATAGCAAAGGAACTATTTGGATTGGTAATTTGGGTAGTTTGAGCCAGTATAATTCTATTTCAGATAACTTCACGAACTATCAAAATGATTTTTCTGACGACAAGAGTATAAGTAATAATTATATTAATTCTTTATATGCTGATGATTATGGTAATGTTTGGATTGGCACAGATAAAGGTGGAGTAAATGTAATCGATAGAAACAGAAAGCCTTTTAAACATTGGGAGTATAAATCAACTGATGACAATAGTCTTTCTGGTAACATAGTAAATTCGATATATGAAGATAAATTTGGAAACTTATGGATCGGCACATCAGGAGGAGGATTAAATGTTTATAATAAAAACACGAATCAGTTTAAACATTTTAAATACTCGCCAAATAATGCTGTTGGTTTAAACTCAAATTTTATATCCGCTATCATTCAAGATCAATTTGGAACGCTTTGGATCGGTACCTGGGGAGATGGTATTAATCGTTTAAATAAATATAATAACAAAAAAGAAAATCAATTTATTCATTATCAAGATGATCCAAATTCAAATAGTGGATCAACTATAAATTTTGTATCCTCTTTTCTTATCGATAAATTTAATCGGTTATGGGTTGGTACAGCCTCTGGGTTATTTATTTATAATAAACAAAAGGATTCATATATTCAGTTTACAAATCATTATACTCAGCTTAGTTCAATTGTTGATGTGGGTTGTTTAGAAGCAGATTCTTCTGGTAATATTTGGGTAGGGACGCTTCATGGGTTATATAGAATATTAATAGATCCAAAAATTTCTAAACAAATATCACTAAATGATAATAACATAAAATTATTTATTTATAATCCTAAAGATACGAATTCAATAAGTGCTGAGCGCATAATCACAATTTATAGGGATAATTCAGGTACTATGTGGTTTGGGACCTATGGTAAAGGTTTTGATAAGTTAATCTATATAAGTGATAACAACACTGGCAAAATAACCGAGAAATTTATTAATTATACCGAAAAAGAAGGATTATCCGATAATGTAGTTTATGGTATTCTTGAAGATGATTTTCATAATTTATGGTTAAGTACAAATCATGGTCTTTCAAGATTTCATAAGGAAAAAGAAGAATTTAAAAACTATTATGAAGAAGATGGTATTATTGGGAATCAGTTTTTTTGGTCGGCTAGTTGTAAGAATAATACTGGTGAATTATTTTTTGGAACAACAAAAGGGATGATTTCTTTTGATCCTGATCAAATTGGTGAAAACTCATACGTTCCTTCTGTTACAATAACTGATTTTAAAATATTTAATAAAAGTATTAAACCAGGTATACTTTATAAAAATAAATTTATTTTACCTAAAGCAATATCATATATAAATGATATTAAACTAAGTTATAGAGAAAACAATATTTCTTTCGAATTTTCAGCTTTATTTTATTCTTCACCCGAAAAAATAAAATATGCCTATAAATTAGAAGGCTTTGAAGATAATTGGGTTTATGTAAATTCAAAAAGACGATTTGCTAATTATACTAATTTAAATGGGGGAACATATAATTTTTTAGTAAAAGCAACAAATAATGATGGAATCTGGAATGAAACGCCAACCAATATTAGAATTATTATTACTCCGCCTTTTTATAAAACCTTATGGTTTAAAACATTACTATTTATAACTTTAATAGCGATTGTGTTTTTGATCATTAATATTCGTTTCAGATCGCTTAAAACTCAAAAACAAAAACTTGAAAAGCAGGTTAAAGAAAGAACAGCAATTATTGAATCACAAAAAGAAAATCTTAAAAAAGCTTTTCAATTATTGGAACAAAGAAAGTTGGAAATTTCAGATCAAAAAGAAGCTCTTGTTAAAAATAACAGGGAGATTTTAAAGCAAAGAGATCAATTAATAAAACTAAACGAACAAGTTCATATAGCTGACCAGGCAAAACTTAGGTTCTTTACTAATATTTCACATGAATTTAGAACACCACTAACATTAATTATTGGTCCTATTGAAAAAATGATTCAATCCTTTATAAATAACGAAGATTTAAAATCACAAGCAACTTTAATTAAACGTAATGCACAACGATTACTTAGTCTCATTAACCAACTAATGGATTTTAGAAAAATAGAAACAAGCAATTTTAGCTTAAAAGTGTCTAAAAAAAATATTGTTCCGTTTATTCAGGACATTTATCATTCATTTTCTCAATTTGCATCAGATCATAATATAACATATAATTTTAATACCAACGAAGAATCAATATTAATTTGGTTTGATGAAAATGTTATTGAAAGAATTATTTTTAATATACTAACAAATGCATTTAAATATACTCCAAATAAAGGCAATATTTCGGTTTCATTAACAAATAATAGTGAAATTGGGATTAATAAATCTTTTCCTGATGGTTACCTGGCAATAAGTATTAAAGATAGTGGAATTGGAATACCAAAAAATCAGTTGAATCAAATCTTTGATCGGTTTTATCAGGTCAATAGTACTGATATTACCTTAAACAAAGTTGAAAATTCAGGAACTGGAATTGGCTTAGCACTTTCAAAAAATCTTGTGGAATTGCACAAAGGAGAAATTGTAGTAAATAGTGAAATGGGGATCGGTACGGAATTTATTATATATCTACCATTAACCAGTAAAAAGTACGCAAAAGAACAAATCATTGATTATGTTGAGAAACAGCCAGATCATAAAAAATTACTTGACGAAATTTCTGTATTGGAAAATAGAGATGAAAACATTTCTAATTTATATAGCCAGTCACTACAGAAAAATAAAAAATCCTTACTTATAGTTGAAGATAATCTTGATTTAAGAACTTTTATTGCGAACAATTTATCAGCAGATTATAATATTTTTGAAGCCTCTGATGGACAAAAAGCTATTGAATTGGCTAAAAAATATGATATTGATTTAATGATTAGCGATATAATGATGCCTAATATAGATGGGATTGAATTATGCAATATTTTTAAAACAAATATTAATTATAGTCATATTCCAATTATTCTATTAACTGCAAAAAACTCCATTGAAAGTAAAATTGAAGGATATAAAACAGGTGCTGATGACTTTATCGAAAAGCCTTTCAATATGGAGCTTTTACATACCCGAATAATAAATCTTATTGAAAGCAGGATTAAACTTAAACAATTATTTTCAACAGAATTAACTATTGATCCGGCAAAAACAACTACAACAACATTGGATGAAGAATTTTTAAAAAAGGCTATAGATGTGGTAGAAAGTAACTTTTCGGATTCAAAATTCGGAGTTGAAGAATTTGTTGAAAAAATGTTTGTCAGCCGTAGTTTATTACATAAAAAATTAACAGCAATTACTGATCAATCAGCAAGTACTTTCATTACATCAATTCGTTTAAAGAAATCTGTTTCGCTTTTAAAAACGAAAAAAGACAATATATCTCAAATAGCCTATGAGGTTGGATTTAATGATCCTAAATATTTTTCAAGGATATTTAAGAAGAATTATGGATTAACTCCGACTGATTATCAAAAAAAAGAATTACAAACTTAGGAATTTATCACACAACCGTTTATCATTAGTCAATACGGAAACATTTATCCTCCCATTTTACCAAATTGTCCACTCTTATTAATCTTTTAAGTTTTAATATTGATTAAAATTTAATGAAATTCTTATAAACCTATTGTTACTTATAGTGAAATCGGCTGAAACCCATAAAAATGATCTGTTAAAAGATTTAAGAATTTATTCACTATTGCTTGTAAGTATTATCGTTTACCAAACAGTATCAAGTCAGCAAAATGATATTCTTGTTCACGATCCGGTAATGATAAAACAAGATAGTTTATACTATCTTTTTTGTACAGGAACGGGAATAAAAGTATTATCCTCACCCGACATGAATAACTGGAAAGAAGAAGATCCAGTATTTAACCAGGCTCCATCATGGACTTTAAAAATAATATCAACCTTTAATAATCACATTTGGGCTCCCGATATTACATTCCATAATGGAACATACTATTTATATTATTCAGTATCATCATTTGGAAAAAATAACTCATGTATTGGATTAGCAATAAATAAAACGTTAAACCCAAATGATTCTGATTATAAGTGGAAAGATATTGGAAAAATAGTTCAATCTGTTTCTGGAAGGGATTTATGGAATGCAATTGACCCTAATTTGGCTTTCGACAATATTGGGACACCCTGGTTAACATTTGGATCATTCTGGTCGGGTATTAAAATAGTAAAGCTAAATAATGATCTAACTTCAATTGCACAACCAGAAGAGTGGTATACTATTGCCAAACGATCGCGAGATTATGATACAGATGATGCAGAGCCAGGCGAAGGAGCTATTGAAGCACCCTTTATTTTTAAGAAAAATGATACCTTCTATCTTTTTGTTTCTTATGATTATTGCTGTAGAGGTGTTAACAGTAATTATAAAATAATGATTGGAAGATCTGAAAAAATTACCGGACCTTATGTTGATAAAAGAAATATAAAAATGGTTAATGGTGGTGCCAGCACTTTAATTGAAGGGGATAAAGACTGGGCTGGAGTAGGTCATAATTCAGTTTATACATTTAGTAATACCGATTATATAGTATGCCATGGATATGATGTGAGTGACAATGGAAAACCAAAGTTAATAATTAAAGAATTAACATGGAGTGATGCTGGATGGCCAATTATTAACGAAAACAATAAATAGAAAAATATTAAAATTAATAAACCTATTAAGATGAAAAATTTCAAATTAAAAACAATTACAACAATTTTCTTAGTGGTATTAATCCATTCTTCAATTATAGCTCAAAATGCTAAAATTAAAATAGATATTGACAGAACTATTGGTGAAGTGAATGAATTAATTTATGGAAATTTTGTTGAGCATCTTGGAAGATGTGTATATGGAGGCATTTACGATAAAGGTTCACCATTATCTGATAAAAATGGATACCGGAAAGATGTTTTAGAAGCCGTAAAAGATTTGAATGTAACCATAACAAGATATCCGGGAGGAAATTTTGTATCGAATTATCACTGGATAGATGGTGTTGGACCAAATCGATTACCACGCATGGAATTAGCATGGGCTAGATTAGAATCGAATGAGTTTGGTACAAATGAATTTATTGATTTTGCTAAAATGGTTGGTACAGAACCATATTTTTCTGTAAATATGGGAACTGGAACAATTGAAGAAGCTCAACGCTGGGTTGAATATTGTAATGTGAAAGAAGGTCCTTATTATGCAGAGTTACGAAAAAAACACGGTTATCCGGAACCACATAAAGTTAAATACTGGAGTTTAGGGAACGAGATGGATGGTTTTTGGCAAATGGGACATCTTAATGCGGAAGACTATAGCAAAAAGGCACGTGAAGCGGCAAAATTGATGAAATTAACTGATCCAACTATTAAATTAATTGCAGCAGGCTCCTCTAATTATAGACCAAATGCTGATCCAAATGAATGGAATGGAAAAATTCTTGAAGAATTAAGAGATGTAGTCGATTACCTGGCCTTGCATATGTATGTTGGAAACCCGGATGATAATTATTATAATTTTCTATCTACACCACTGGTTTTAGAACAACGTACTAAAATTGTGAAAGGGATGATTATGCGTGAAATGGATAACGCATACCGAGGAGATCGCGATCCTATTTATATTGCCTGGGATGAATACAATATCTGGTACCGTGCCCGAACTGATGAAAGTATGCAGGGAACAAGAGCCCTTGAAGAACATTATAATCTTGAGGATGCATTAGTAATTGCCGGATTTCTTAACGCTTTTATTCGTAACGCGGATATAGTAAAAATGGCTAATATGGCACAGTTGGTAAATGTAATTGCTCCAATTTTTGCAGAAGAAAAGGGAATGTTCAAACAAACTATTTATTATCCGCTTCAACTGTTTTCTAATAATGTATATGGAACTTCGTTAGATGTATTTGTTGATTGTAAAACATATGATACTGAAGAATTTTATATTGGCTTAGGTGAATCAACAACAAAACAAGAAGATGTTCCTTATTTAGATGTTTCAGCTACTTATAATAAAGGGCAGATGATATTATGTGTTGTTAATCGAAATAAAGATGAGGCAATTACCACTGATATTTTATGTCAAACAGGAGAATTTGAAGGTAAATTTGAAGTATACGAAGTAAATGGATCTGATATTAAATCTGTAAATGATTTTGGGAAAGAGGATGTTAAAACTACTAACAAACCAGCTTTAAATGCAAATGGTGATGTTATAACATACGCTTTTCCTCCTCATTCATTCACTATGATTAAGGGAAATATTAAATAATTTATTCATTATATGGATTAAGTTTAGTAGTTAAGTATTATTTTAATTGGTTAAAAAGAAAAGCCCTCGAAAAAGGGCTTTTTTAATATGTATATATCCAAAACTTATTTTAACGTGAACTCGATATAAGATAAAATAACCTTTGCCCTTAAAATCATTGCAAAATCAATAGCCCTGGCTTTTAAGCCAGGGTTGAAAAAACA
>CAZBZX010000044.1:0-15560 GCA_964496465.1 uncultured Bacteroidales bacterium | reverse complement strand
ATGATAAACCACACGATTTTACAGCTATATCAAATTTTGTTTTATCAAGAAGGTTAAATGTTACAACTAATTTTACATACAGTACCGGTCGCCCAATTACTTATCCGGTTGCAATATACCGTTTTAATGAATTAAAATTGTTATATTATTCAGATAGAAACGAATATAGAATACCCGATTATTACAGGTTAGATTTAGCCTTAAATATTGACGGAAATTTAAAATCTGAAAAGTTGGCCCATAGTTCATGGTCTTTATCAGTTTACAATGTGTTGGCAAGAAAGAATGTATATTCTGTTTATTTTACAAGTAACGAAAACAGAATAACAGGTTATAAGTTGTCAATATTTGCACAACCTATTGTTACATTATCATTTTCATTAAAATTTTAAGAATTGATGTTACAATTAAAATATATATCTTATTTATTCCTCATTATTTTGATACTTACATCAACTTCATGTGTTGAACAATTCAAACCTGAGTTTTCCGATTATGAATCGCTCCTGGTTGTTGAAGGAATGATTACAAATGAAAATACAGATTATGAAATTAAAGTTTCGAGAAGTATGGATTTTTATTCAAATGAAGATAATCCGGAATTTGGAGTAAAAGTAGAAGTAATTGATGATCTTAATAATACTTATTCTTTTCATGAAGTTGATCCCGGAGTATATTCAAGTGAATTGAGTGGATTACTTGGAGAGATTGGTAGAAAATACAAATTGCTTTTAACTACAAAAGACGGTAATAATTACGAATCGAATTTTGAAGAGTTAAAACAAACACCTGAAATTGACTCATTGTATTGGAGACTAATAAAATCAAATAATCAGGATAAATATGGAAATAGCGGAATATATATTTATATTGATTCGCATGATCCAACTAATAATACGCGTTATTACAGGTGGGAATGGAATGAAACATGGGAAGTGAGGTCACCCTTTAAAAAAACAGGATATCCTAGCAATTGCTATAAATCAGCTTCATCTAAAACCATACAAGTTGGCAGTTCCGATCATTTGGCAACAGATGTAATTCAAAAATTTCCTCTTTTCTTCATATCAAATGGGAGTAATAAACTTTTTTATAAATATAGTGTATTAGTAAAACAATTTTCATTAACAAAAGAAGCTTACGTATATTGGGCAAGAATGAAAGAAACCAGGGAAAATGTGGGTACGCTTTTCGATCCTGTTCCTTCAAAAGTAATAGGAAATATAAAAAATATTAATAATCCTGCTGAACCAGTCTTAGGTTACTTTCATGCTACAAGTATAAAGGAAAAGAGAATAATTGTAGACAGGTATGATTTACCACTTAATCTTGAAATTGAAATGGGATACGATTATTGTGAAACAGAATATACCATTGATGATACAGGAGTTGTATATCCATCATATAAACGTTTAGTAAACCAGGGATGGATTATATTAGAGCAAAGCACTGGAGATAAAATTGAATCATTACTTGTAAGCGATATTACTTGTGTAGATTGCTCAATAGATGCTGATACAATAAAGCCGGATTACTGGGAAAATTAATTTTTAAAAAGTATTGATTAGAAAGTGAAATACATTATAAGCATATTAGCATTAACATTTTTTGCCATTAGCATTAAAGGGCAGGAATCTTATCTTAATAATGCAGATTATTTTGAAAAAACTTATCTTAACACAGACAGATCAATCTATGTTACCGGCGAAACTGTTTGGTTTAGTATTTTTTGTACTGAATCAAATTTTAATATTCCTTCAGAAATAAGTAGTGTCGCTTCAGTTGAATTACTTAACAAGAATAATTTTCTTATTGAAAAACAAAAAATTAAACTTGAAAATGGAACCGGGTCAGGTAATTTTACTATTTCAGATAATCTTGTTTCTGATTATTATAAAATCAGGGCCTACACAAAATGGTCGGGGAATTATAATGAATATTCCAGGAAAAATATTTTAATCATTAATCCTCATGAGGAAATATTTATACAGAAAAAAGAAATAATAACAGATGTTAATTTCTACCCAGAAGGAGGAAGTTTACTTCAAAGAGTTGAAAATAAAATTCTTATAAAAATTAGCAGCAATTTAAAAACAACTGAATTAAAAGGAGAAATTTTATCAGATGGTAAAATTATCTCCAGTTTAACTTTTAATAATAACTTAGCTCTTACTTCACTTTTATTAGAATCCGGCAGTAAGTATAATCTTAAGATATACCTGAACGATTCAACAAGTCAGTTATTCGATTTTCCTGATAATAGTATTAATGGAACTAATATTTCAATAAAAGAAATAAATGAACAATCAACACTCTTCACCCTTATCTCAAACTCATTAAACCAGGAAAAAAATAACTATACGCTTAAAATCGTTAAAAATTCTGCAGAATATTATAAAGTAAATTTATCTGATATTCTTTCAGGTCAGCAATTTGAAATCAAAAACTCAAACTTTCCTTTCGGCATTTCCTGCCTGATACTTATGAATCAAAAAAATGAAATAGTAAGTACCCGGCCTTATTATAAAAATTATGAAATTTTCAGCATTAATACTGAATTAAAAAATACCATATTCAAACCAAAAGAAAAAATAGCTATTAACCTTCATGCTTTTTATAAAAAACTGCCTATAACAACAAATTTATCGGTAAAGGTCCTAAAAAATTACGAATTAAATGAAATCCATTCAGGTGATCTTGATTGCGAAACTGAAATATTTACTTATCAATCAGATTTATTGCATAGTTTAGATAAAAATACCCGAATTCCTTTACATTATTTGGTATTACAGTATATTGATCATATGTATAGTTTTAAAAAAAATATTGAAAAAAATATCCCGGAATATAAAGGAATTATTATTAGCGGTAAAATAATAGAAAAAGCAACTGGTAAACCTGCGGAAAATCAATTGATTTTCTTTTCATTTATTGATAAAAATGCTATGATAAATAGCTGTATTACTGATTCATATGGAAAATTCAACTTTACATTAAATAATGGAAATAGCCATGAAATTGTAATAAGCTGTCAGGATTTTGAGAATGATTATACAATTGTTCTCGATGATCAATTTTCTGATAATTTTAAGGAAAATAATAAATCACTACTAATAAGTGAAAAAGATATTCCTTTATTAGAAAATTTTATTCAGACAAATGCAATTAACAATGCCTTTAATATTTCATTACAAAATGCAACAGAAACTAAAACTATAAATGAAGATGAATTCTATGGTAATCCTGATCAGGTCCTTATCCTTTCAGAATATATAAAACTTCCAATATTGGAAGAATTTCTTTTAGAGCTCGTGAAACGTGCAATAATTAATACAAAAAACGGTAAAAAAGTCATTTTAATATCTGATAAAGAAACCAATAAAATTATTGGTGACAATCCTCTTTACCTTGTAGACGGAATCCCTATTTTTGATGCAGAACAAATATTAAAAATTGATCCTACAAAAATAAAAATTATAAAGACACTGGGAGCTAAATATTATCTTGGGGATAACGTATTTGACGGTATTTTAGACATTGAGACAATTGATGGTGATTTTTCAATTTTACCGAAACAAAAAAACTCAATACGTAAAACTGTTATTAATTATGCAAAAGCAAGTAGTTTTATAAATAATCCAGAAATTAAGAATGATTCCATTTCAAATTTACCTAATTATAGAAATACCATTTATTGGAATCCGAAATTAACTACAGATAATAAAGGATTTGCTTCATTTTCATTTATTTCCCCAGATGAAGAAGGTATATATGATATCGTAATATTTGGTATTTCCACTAGTGGAAAATTAGGATATTATAAACATACTTTTGAGGTCAGAAAACCTGATTAAAGGGAATAAGAGTTAAACTTAGACAACTAATTATTTTATAAAAAAATGCTTCAAAATTTCTAAGCACAACTGAAAATAATAATTTAAAAAATCAATCCGATTTAAAATTATTATTCACATTTTACAAATTTAAAATAGTAACTCAGGTTATTTTAATTTTAATATAAGTTGTTATAATTTATATAAAGAGTGTAATGCATTATCTTTGTATAAAATTTTGTAAAATATGAAAATGACTATTCTTAACATATTTGCTTTTTTATTCATTCATTTTTTTGGATTTTCACAATCTGCAAATATGCCAAATCCCGATTCATCATTATTTAATTCCCCCATTATTGACAGTACATTAAATATTAAGGATAGCATTCAAAGTGTTCGAATTACTGAAGATACTATTGATATTAGCCTATCATTAAAGAAAGATACGGTTTTGAGATATAAAAACTCCATTGAATTCTCAACCCAATATTTAAAAAAAATAATATTACTTGATTCCAATAAAAAAATGAATGATACATTAAAGAAAGCGATCAATAATCTCATTAATTATATTGAATACAAACAAATTGATAGTACAATTAATTTTCTTCAGCAATATATTATAACTGACTCAAATCTTTTTATAATAGATCAAAATCCTGCTAAAATGGACACATTCGAAATTTTGAGAAAAGATTCAGTAGTCAATGCTATACAACTTTTAATAAAATATGCTCTTGAAGACTCCACGGAAATTTATCTTACAAACAGAAAAAACGATTCTCTAAGAATAATATTAAAACAGGATTCAGATAATTTATATCGATTCAGATTATTTGATGATGACAGTGAAGTTGCCGGAATTAGGGTTTACGCCAAAAATAAAAAGGATATTAAAATATTTTTTGAGCCTGGTGTAGTGCTGAATAAAATTGAAAAAAAACAAATCATAGAACCTTCCATTCCAATTAATTTATCAAATAACACACCTTTAATACCGACCAATGAAATATTAACTATTGGAATTTGGGATTTATATGGAGTTGGAACAATGAATTTTAGTCAGGGATATGTTTCAAACTGGGTTAAAGGTGGTCAAAGTTCCATCGCAACATTAACAGTGCTGAAATTTAATGCAAACTACACAAAAATGGATACGCGCTGGGACAATGATATTGAAATAAAATTAGGCGCAATTGGATATACAGATAAAGATCAGGAAATAACCCAATGGTTTAGAAAAAATGAGGATAACATCATTATTAATTCTAAATACGGGCAAAAAGCGTTTAAGGAATTTTATTATACTTTTCTAACAACCATTCAAACCCAATTTTTAAAAGGTTATGACTATCCAAAAATTGATACTGCTGTTTCAAAATTTTTATCCCCCGGTTATTTAATATTATCCCTGGGTTTAGATTATAAACCATCGAAAGATTTTACTTTAATGCTTTCACCACTGACTACAAAATTCACTTTGGTTGCAGATACAGCAAATATTCTGAATTATAAAAAATTTGGATTAGAACAGGGTAAAAAACTAAAAACGGAAGTTGGGGGATACATCATATCAACCTGGAAAGCTAATATTACTGAAAACATACAACTGGAAAATAAGTTTAACTTCTTCATGAATTATTCAGATATGTTTAAAAAAGACTCCGAAAAACCAAGAAAACCGGATGTGGATTGGGAATTTTCATTAAATTTTAAAATCAGCAAATTTATTGTTTCAACCATAAACACCCATCTAATATATGACAATGACATTCTATTCCCTGTGTTGGATGGCGATGGTAATGAAATTGGCAAAACTGATAAAATTCAGTTTAAAGAGTATTTCAATATTGGTTTTTCATACAGGTTTTAATTTAACAAATAAAAATAATAATTATTCGTAATTTTGAACATTTGAATATGCATAATGGTTTAGTATTGTGTATTGCATATTTTGTTTACTAAAAATTATTGAATATAGAAATTGGAATTATAATATTGAACTTTGAACCATAAACTTTAAAAAATAATATAAAATGCCCTTAAATATACCTGATAATTTACCTGCATCAGCAATTCTTCAACAGGAAAATATTTTCATTATGCCTGAAACCAGGGCAGTGCATCAGGATATAAGACCATTGGAGATTGCAATTTTAAATTTAATGCCAATCAAAGAAACAACTGAAACGCACTTATTAAGGTTATTATCAAATACACCTTTACAGGTTCATATTTGCTTGTTATATACACAGAGTCACTTACCTAAAAATACGCCAAAAGAACATCTTGATGAATTTTATAAGGTATTTGATGAAGTTAAAAATAGAAAATTTGATGGTTTAATTATTACAGGGGCCCCGATTGAGCATCTTGATTTTAAGGAAGTAAATTATTGGGATGAGATAAAAATGATAATGAACTGGGCAAAAAACAATGTTACTTCCACTCTTTATATTTGCTGGGCAGCTCAGGCTGGTTTATATTATCATTACGGTATTCCAAAATACGAATTAAATCAAAAGATGTTCGGAGTTTTTAAACATCGGGTATTTGACCGTAAAAATTCAATTTTAAGAGGTTTTGATGATGAATTTCTTGCACCACATTCACGTTATACTGAAGTTCGAAGAGAAGATATTGAAAAAGTAAATGAACTTGAAATTATGGCTGAGTCGGAGGAAGCCGGAATTTATATGGTAGTGTCAAAAGACTCGAAAAGTGTATTTGTAACCGGACATTCTGAATATGACCCATTAACTTTAAAAAATGAATACGAGAGAGATATTTCTAAAGGATTAAAAATTAATATTCCAAAAAATTACTTTCAGGATGACGATCCATCAAAAGAGCCATTAGTTCATTGGAGAAGTCATGCTAATTTGCTATTTTCAAATTGGCTTAATTATTACGTATATCAATTAACTCCTTATAAATTAGAATAAAAAGGGAACTTGCGAATTAAGATATTTTTATTGTAAATATATATCTGTCGCAAATGAATACAAAGCAAAAAATGTATTTTGAATAATTATAACTGAAAATTATTAACAATAGCCTACTTAAGAAAATTATTTTTATTTCTTTTGTTATCAAAACCTATTTAAATGAATAAATTCTATCATACTTTTATAATTATTACGCTCTTATTTTATTCATCAACAATAATTGCACAAAAAAAACTTAAAACAAAAGAGCAATTAGAAAAAGCCAAAGTATATCACTCTATTAAAGAAGCATTACCCTATAAAAAGAAAGTTTATATATTAAATCTTGACGGACAAGATCTCAGCGAACTTGATATAAAAATTATAAAATTCGAAAATTTACAAGAATTATACTTAAGAAATAATAAGTTAAATAGCTTGCCTGATGAAGTTTGGGCTCTTACAAATATCCAAAAATTAATGCTTGGGGAAAATGAATTTACTGAAATTCCTGAGAAAATCACATCATTAATTAACCTTGAAGAGATTGACTTATTCGATAATAAAATTAATAGTATTCCTGATTTTATTGGACAATTAACAAAACTTAATAAAATAGATCTTAACTGGAATCAAATTACTTATATTTCTCCGGAAATTGGAAAACTAATTAATCTGAAATACTTATATCTTGAGCAAAACAAAATTAAACTAATTCCAAAAGAAATTGGAAATCTCACTAATTTAATTGAACTTAAACTTTACGATAATCAATTAACCAATTTACCCAAAGAAATAGGTAACCTCATAAATTTACCTAACCTGAATTGCGGTAAAAATAATATCACAAAAATTCCACCTGAATTGGGAAATCTTACAAATCTAAAACTATTAAATTTTTCAGGAAACCAATTAATAAGCATCCCACAGGAAATTGGATCATTAATTTTACTAGAAGAATTATATCTTGAAAATAATAAAATTACTACAATAACTGGAAATTCTATTAACTTACCTAAATTAAAATATGTAAATTTAAGTCTGAATAAAATTAATACGATTACGATTAATACAAGTAATATGCAAAATTTACAGAAGCTTGATCTGGCAGTAAATTTACTTAAATTTATACCTGAATCTATTTGCAACATTAGCAGTTTAAAATATCTCGATCTTAGCAGAAATAAAATTGAAAAAATAACTTCTGATATATCCAAATTAGCAAACTTAGAAGAACTCAACCTTTCTCAAAATAGAATATATTCTGTATCAAAATCTATTAACTCTCTTTTAAGTTTAAAGAAGCTGGATTTAAGCTCGAATGAGATTATGTTATTACCTAAAGAAATGGCAGGTATGAGAGAGCTAGAAGAATTAAATATTCAAAATAACAAATTCAACAATTTTCAAAAAAATAAGATTAAGTCAAGTATGCCACATATTAAAATCTATTACTAAAAAATAAATGCCATGTATTTACATGAACTAAAAAGACTTAAACAAATTATAGGTTCGGTCGTGCTTATTTCAGGAATAATCCTTATTGCTGCATCTATTGTTGTTGATATTCAATTATCGCCAATAATAAAAAAAATAGGGATAATAAGATTCAGGGAGTTGGCAGAATTGAAGGATATTATATTATTCACAATTTTTAATGCCGGATTTCCCTTAGGTGCGGGAATCACCATTGTTGGAGCAGGAATATTATCTGATGCCAGCAGAAAAAGAATTTGGTGGTATGCTTGGCTTATTATATTGGCTGCCTTAATTTTTTCATTAATTCCAAGATTATCTGGGGGCGAAGATTCATTGCTTTTTTTTAGCGTTGGCGGGACCTTAATTGCTATTTTATTTTTATTGTTTACCTGGTTTTGGTCAAGGAACAGGCATAAACTAGATATTAAATCACAAATTGCCGCAGATTTAAAAATGGCAGGATATTTATTTTTTCTTTTAGCTGCATGGAGATTATGTACAATTTGGGGAATGCCCTTTTACCTGATATATCCTGAAGATGTAATAAAATTTCAAACATTACCCCGCATCATAAGTCAAGTAAAACTCATTATGGTACTTATTATTATCGGCTGGATATTTACTGTAATAGGGTATAACTATAATAATCGTATTAATATTCAAATTCGAAAAATACTTAAAAAAACAAAATTCGACGAAAACTAATAATAATTGTTATGGAACTTACTCTAGCTACCCCAGCGTTATTATTTTCAGCAATTTCGCTGTTGATGCTTGCCTATACAAACCGTTTTGTAACTTTAGCATCACTCGTGAGAAATTTACATGCTAAATACATTGAAAATCCAAATCACAGTATTTTCGGACAAATAGAAAATTTGCGAAAACGAATTAATTTAATACGAAATATGCAAATTTTTGGTATTTCAAGTTTACTATTGTGCGTTCTATGTATGTTTTTAATATATATTAAACTTACCATAGTGGCTGAAATCATTTTCGGTGTGAGCTTAATTCTTCTTATTTTATCGCTTGCTTTATCAATTAGAGAAATTCAAATTTCAGTACGTGCTCTTAATATTCATTTAAGCGATCTTGAAGACATTAAGAAAAAAGAGCTAAATTTAAAAGCACCAACCTCTTTAAGCTAAAAATAAAAAAATGAAAAATTATGATAATTTAGGGATCATTATATTTGGCGCATCAGGAGATTTAACATCACGAAAGTTGATCCCTGCTTTATTTGAGCTATATCGAAATAAGCATTTAACTGGTAATTTTTTTATTTTAGGTGCTGGCAGAAAACAATATTCAGATCATTCTTATAAAGAACATCTAACTCAGAAAATATCTGATGCAATTGATGACTATTATGAAGAAAACGCAATCCATGAATTTTTAGATAAAATTTACTATTTATCTATAAATACAAGTGAAAAAGATAACTATAATTTGCTTAAAAATAAAATTGACGAACTAGACAATTTAAATCAAACAAACAATAATTTTATATTTTACCTTGCAACACCACCCCATTTATATAAAAGTATTGCTGAAAATTTGAGTAGTGTAAATTTAAACAACCAGGCAAAAGGTTGGAAACGTTTGATTATTGAAAAGCCCTTTGGATATGATCTTGAAAGTGCCATTCAACTTAATAATGATTTACTTAAGAATTTCTCAGAAGATCAGCTTTATCGGATTGATCATTACTTAGGAAAAGAAACCGTTCAAAATATACTCGTAACCAGATTTTCAAATGTAATTTTTGAACCACTTTGGAACAGGAATTTCATTCATCATATAGAAATCACATCATCAGAAAGTATTGGTGTTGAAAATAGAGGTGGTTATTATGATAAATCGGGCGCATTAAGAGATATGGTGCAAAATCATTTATTACAAATAGTAGGACTTATTGCCATGGAGCCTCCTGCTTTAGTAAACTCGCATGCCATAAGAAATGAAATTGTAAAAATATTTCAATCCATTCGACAATTCACTCAAGAAAGTGTAATTAAAAATGTCATTTTAGGCCAATATACTGAATCATTAATTAAGGGAGAAAAAGTAAAAGGTTACCGGCAGGAAGCTAATGTTGACCTAAATTCAAAAACGGATACATTCGCAGCAATAAAATTCTATATTGACAATTGGCGGTGGAGTGGTGTTCCTTTTTATGTAAGGACTGGCAAGAGACTTCCAACAAGGGTAACAGAAATTGTAATTCATTTTAAGCATACACCACATCATTTATTTTGCACAAATGAATCAATGAATCGAGCAGTTGATCAATTAATTATCAGAATTCAACCTGATGAGGGTATCTTATTAAAATTTGGCATGAAAATTCCGGGTGCTGGTTTTAAAGTACAGTCTGTTAATATGGACTTTCATTATAAAGATTTACAACAAGAAAGAATTCCGAGTGCGTATGAAAGGCTTCTTTTAGACTGTACTCAGGGAGATCCCACTCTGTATGCAAGAAAAGATACAGTAGAAGAATCCTGGAAAATAATAGCTCCAGTATTAAAAGCAATCGACCAAAATAAATTAACACTTTATGGATATCCGGCTGGAACCTGGGGACCTAAAGAAACTGATGGACTGATTGAAGGTGAAGACATAACATGGCGATATCCATGTAAAAATTTATCAAATGACGACTCATTTTGTGAATTATAATTTATTATCTTAAATATTATTAATACTAAAAACAAATATTGATTTAATATTTTTATAAAATCCCTAATAATTTTAGCGTTCGTTTCATATATTTGTAAAAATCATATGGAAAAATTAATTCGAATTAATGCAGCCTAAAGTAAATATATACCAAACCAAAGAAGAATTTGCTGCAGAATTTACTCGTAAATTTATAAAGCTTATTGAGGATACCATTCAGGAAAAAGGTATTTGTAATATACTTCTTTCAGGTGGACGAACTCCGAATTTTATATATAAACACCTGGTTGAAAAATATAATAACTCAGTAAAATGGAGTAATGTGCATTTCTTTTGGGGTGATGAAAGGTGCGTACCTTCTGATTATCCTGACAGTAATTTTGGAGAGGCAAGCAAAAACTTCCTAAATAAAATTAGTATTCCATTGACTAATGTTCATCCTATTGTTGGAGAAAGTCACCCATACCTTGAAGCTGACAGATACTCCACTTTAATACACAAGCATTTTAATGTTACCAATACGATCCCTATTTTTGATCTTATTATTCTTGGATTAGGCACTGATGGACATATAGCTTCTCTCTTTCCCGATCAACTTGATATTTTTAATTCAAACCGCTTATTTGAAGTGACCTCTCACCCGGATACAGGACAACAGCGAATAACTGTAACTGGGAAGATTATTAATAATGCAACAAATATCTTTTTCCTTGTTTCTGGAAAAGATAAAGCAGAAATAATTAAACAAATACTCAATAGACAAGAAGAAGCATCGAAACTCCCCGTTTCATTAATTGAGCCTGAATTAGGCCATGTGCAATGGTTTCTTGATAAAGAAGCTTCTGAATTATTATAGCAAACTTTAATTTTATTTCTTATTTTTATTGCGGAATAAATGTGTAAATAATCCTTCCTTGCTGAATTTCGGGAGCAGAATTGTCAACATTAAATTTAGAGCTTTTTGCAGCTTTTAAGGCTGCATCAGAAAGGCACTGGTCAAAAAACTTTGAATTTATTACATCCAGCTTTGCTGAAGATACATACCCATTTCTGCTTACCTCAATAAAAATTTTTACTTCTCCCCCATTTTCACATTTGTAGACAGGTATGGGCATATTAACTGCATACCTGTTTTCCAATTCATATATTAATGTACTAGGACCATCCTTTATAATATGCTGAATTTGTTGTTCAATTTTCTTATCCTCTTCATCTTTTGGTTTCTCATCATTTTTTTTACGTTTCTCATTCGATTCAATATACTTTTTATAATCTTCTTCACCAAGGGCATCTCTTAATACTTTATTCACCAACTCTTTATCAATTTCTCCAATATTTTCTTCCGTATTATTTTTATAAAGATTTTCTTCAACTTTTTTTAATTTTGCCAGGTTATAAGCGTAATTTGTATAATTTATGTTATTCGAAATTACTGGATCATTTTCTATTGCTCTCTTTACGATTTCCTCGTAATTAGCTTTTTGATTGTCAAATTCAATGAGTATTTCACTGCTATCCAAATCCTGCGTTGTGGACATTCTTACAATAAAAAAAACATTTATCAACACCAGGTGGAATAACAAAGTCCCCAGAATACCATTTTTATGTTTATACAAAAATGAAAACATATTAAACTGCGATTCTTATTTGCAGTAAAAATAATAAAATGGAAAGAGTATTTAAATAAAGATATGATTAATATGATATATTACAGTGGATAGTTTACCCAATAACATCCTCATCTTCAGTGCTAGGTTCTTCTTCTAATCCAGTAAACATGTTTTCGTCTTCATTTTCCACATCATCATCAATATTATTATCCTCAAGGTCATCAATATTTGAATCAATTGATACTGGAACTTTCACCAAATAACTAGTCTCTCCATGATCAATAGTAACAGCATAAAATTGCTTTGTTGGACCAGCATCAACTTTAATAATATGATTCTCAAATCCATCAGGATATTTGATATTTAAAGCTTCAACAACTTCATCTGCTAAATTTTCAAAACTTACTATCAATCTTTTCTTTATCATGTCCGTATTACAAGAGAATTTTCAAAACAATTATACGGTGAATTTCTCAAAAATTTACCAATTAGATAAAAAATATTAAAAAAAATTCATTTTTTTTTTTAACATATAATTATTCAAATTACTTAATAATTAATAGTCAATTATTTAACACTATTATTATTTATTTGTTTTACAAATTTATAATAATTCCAAATATTAAAATTATAAAAATATGCTAATACCCTATGATTCAAGCTTCCTAAGCAAAATTAATATCTTATTAAATATCAACAAATTAAAAATTAAAAAATGTACCTGTTGTTATTAAATTTTCAAAATAGTTAACTATTTTATTGATTTTTATGTGTTTAATTTAAAAAAAAATAGTATTTTACGCTCAAAATAAAGAGTTTACAATACTTATAAGAATATAGTTATGAAAAGAAAACTTCACAAATTATTATTTTTAACATTTATCAGCCTCATTTTATGTTCATTGCATATAAAAGGGCAGGTTGATGTACAGCAAATAATTCAGCCAATTTCATTTCAATTAGAAAATGATGATTTTGATGAAATTGATAAAGCTGAAAGATTAGTTAATGAAGCTAATAAGATGGGTGAAGACTTGGTAGAGGAAGATCAACGACTTGAAAAATATTTTGCAAAAAAAGAAAAAAAGGGTGAGAAAAAAGCAGTTTATGCTAAACAATACAGAATCGACATGACCAGAAAATATATTGATGGTTTAGGAAAATTGCATGAAACCCTTAATGAAAGATTAAACTTCGCTATTTTTGAATACCCTGAGGATCAATCTTCTGTTAATGGTTTAAGAAGCGAATCAGATGATTTATTCACTACCGCAAATCAAAATTTTTCAGCGTATGAAGGATTGGAAAAAAAAGAGCTAAAATCATATGGTTATTATTCTATGGTTTCAGAATTAGAATCAATTGTAAATTTATGTTTATCAGGTGTTGATAAACAAATTGATTCATATGCTATATGGGCTGCACAAACTGAAAAGAAGCAAAAAGAGCTTGCTGATGAAAATGCATGGGCCAACGCCGTGAATATGAATACAATAGATGGTTATAAAGAATATATGAGCGCATACCCAAAAGGGAAATACAGGGAAGCAGCATTTCATAAAATTGAAGAATTAGAAAAACAAGCGAAATTAGCTGAAGAACAGGCTCGGTTAAACGCCGAAAGAGAACAAGCCAGGTTAGATTCTATTGCCGCTGCCGAAGCTGAAGCTGAAAGGTTACGATTGTTGGCCGAACAAGATCAAGGACCAACTGGCCTGACTTTTAGTGTTCAAATAATGGCTGTATATTTTCAAGTTGATTCTGCCAGACTAAAAAAAATATATAATGGTGAAGAAGCTATAACTGAACGTTATGAAGATGGGATGTACAAATATACTTTAGGTAATTTTGCTGCTTTTGAAGAAGCAAGGGGCTTTAGAAAAACACTAACTATTCCATCATTTATTGTAGCATTTCAAGATGGTGAACGAATACCAACATTGGAAGCCCGCAAGATGGAAGCTACTGTAGCAAATGCGGAAGGTGCAGAAGAAGAAATGAACGTTGAAGAATAATATAATAGTCTAAAAAATAAAAAAGCCGATAAAAATATTTATCGGCTTTTTTATTTTCGGGACCCGCGACAATATCCTGAAGCTTAAAATTATATTTAAAAGTTTAATTGGAGCGGTAGACCTGCCTGACCGGCAGGCAGGCGAGGCTCCCCGCCTGACCAACTGATTCATTCAGTCGGGCAGGGAATTCCGAATTTCTTGAAATCTTCGATTTCTTTTGAAATTCGAGAATCCTCGAAAAATTACAAAAAATTTCATTTTTTTTATTTTTCGGGACCCGCGACATAATGCTTATGAGTATTCCTAATTCTGTAGCTAAAAAAATGAGCGGTAGACGGGGCTCGAACCCGCGACCTTAAGCTTGGGAAGCTTACGCTCTACCAACTGAGCTACTACCGCGGAATATTGTTTAAGAAATACTCCAGCACTACCCTGTCTTCCGACAGGCAGGCAATTCCGAAACTTAGAAAATTTTCAATTTTCGTAAAGTTTCATGGACTCTCGAAAAACTACGAAATTTTATTGAAATTTCTGTTTTTCGGAGCTGAGCCACTAACGCATTTCTTTACTCAAATATATATTATTTTTTAATTGTTTGATGAATGTTTAAAAATAAATTCATTATATAAAAACTCTTCAACGTACATATCAAAAAATAATTAAATCAATCATTCAATAAATAGCGCGTTGAGCCGCCTGTGGGATTTGAACCCATGACCTGTTGTTTACGAAACAACCGCTCTGACCAACTGAGCTAAGGCGGCAATATTGCTGCTTTATCATTCCCAAAATTTAGGAAATCAGAGATTTTCAAAATTTTGAGGACTCTCAAAAAACTACGAAATTTCTATTTTTCGGAGCTGAGCTAAAGAGGCAAATTATAACACTCAAAATTAACAATTTATCAATTATAACATGAGTTCGATATAAATTATCATAATTTTATTTGCCCTGTCCTTTGGGCGGGGTTTTTGTTAATTAAGAAATCTTGAGATTTTTGAAAATTTT
>CAZBZX010000043.1:0-15600 GCA_964496465.1 uncultured Bacteroidales bacterium | reverse complement strand
AATTGATAAATTATTCTCATCCATTAATTTCTGGGCAACAGGGGTAACTTTTAATTCGTTGTGTAAAGGTTTTTCATTTTTTACATCTTTAAATGTTTCTTTTTGAGCCACTTTATTTTCTTCTGATTTTTCAGTTTTTTTAATTATTCCTTTTACCGATGTATCAATTTCGCATACAATTGTCCCTACTTTAATTGATTCTCCTGCATTGATTAGTATCTTTATCTTACCTGATTGTTCAGCTATTAAAGGCAATGTCGCTTTATCCGATTCAATTTCAGCTATTTCCTGATCTTTTTCAACATAATCTCCATCCTCAACCAACCAATTGGCTAATTCAACTTCAGTTATTGACTCTCCCGGACTTGGTATTTTAATTTCTATCATGGTTCATTAAAAAATAGATTAATTAATGATTATATTGAGAATTTTTGTTCTGTTTCAAAATACTGGTGCTGTTTTAAAATTTCTTTCCTACTCTTTCCTGTTACACATTGTAATCCGCAATACTTATTGTTAAATTCACAAGTACATGGTTTAAATACCTTGTTTACAATTTCCTGTTGACCTAATGCATGTAATCCGCTTAAACCGTGTGCTGGACTGGCACTTGCTTTTCGGGCAACGGGAATAAATTTATTATCAAACATACCTTTTATATACCTCCAGGCCCCCATATTTTCAGGTTCTTCCTGAACCCATAAATGAATTAATACACGTTTGTATTTATTTAGGACTTTGTCAACTTCATTTTGAGGGAACGGATATAGCTCCTCAATCCTGATTAAAGCAACATCTCTTGCATTTAATTCCTGTTTTCTTTCTAGTAAATCATAATAAACTTTCCCACTACAAAAAACAACTCTTCTAACTTCATCAATATCAACATCTAAATCATCAATAACCTCCATAAATTCGCCTTTATCCAATTCATTTAAATCTGATATACATAATGGGTGGCGTAACAAACTTTTAGGCGTAAAAATTATGAGTGGAATTCGAAAATCCCGCGCAAACTGGCGTCGCAATACATGAAAAAAATTAGCCGGTGTTGTACAGTTCACAAGCTGTATATTATTATCAGCAGCCATAGATAAAAATCTCTCTATACGGGCACTAGAATGTTCAGGGCCCTGGCCTTCATAGCCATGAGGTAAATACATCACAAGTCCATTCATGATGCCCCATTTTTCTTCAGCAGATGTAATATACTGATCAATAATTGGTTGGGCAACATTTTGAAAATCACCAAACTGTGCTTCCCAAACAGTTAAACCATCCGGTAAAGCAAGCGAATAACCATATTCAAAACCTAAAACACCGTATTCAGATAGTGGGGAATTAAAAATTTCAAATTTTGCCTGATTATCAGATAAATATTTCAACGGAGTATATTTTTCATCTGTATCTTCAATATAAAATGCGGCATGTCGATGTGAAAATGTTCCTCTTTCAGAGTCTTGACCACTAATTCGAACTGATTTCCCTTCTATAAGTAATGATCCATATGCCAGTAATTCTGCTAATGCCCAATCAATTTTCCCTAATGCAATCAATTTATTTCGGTCATCAATAATTCTCAATAGTTTTTTAAAAAACTTTTTATCTGCAGGTTTATGTGAAATTTTATCAGCGATATGCAGAAGTGTTGTTTTTGGCACTCCTGTTTTAGGATTTTTTGAAAAATCCTTTTTATCTGGATGCCTGAATTTCTGCCAATCTTCAATTAAAAATTGTTTAATTTGAACTACATCCACTTTAGTCGAAATTGTTAATTTTTCTTCTAAAATTTCGTTAAAATCTAATTCAGCTTCATGTAGTTGCGCTTTAGTAAAAAGACTTTCATTGATCAACTTTTCACTGTATATATCACGTGGATTAGGATGTTTTGCAATTGCTTTATACAAAAGTGGTTGAGTAAATCTTGGTTCATCCCCTTCATTATGTCCATATTTTCTATAACACAGCAAATCAATAAAAACATCCGATTCAAACTCTTGTCTAAAATCCATAGCAAGTTGGATTGTGTAAATCAATTCTTCCACATCATCACCATTTACATGAAAAATAGGTGATTTTGTAACTTTACCAATATCAGTACAATAAGTGCTTGATCTGGCATCCATATAATTTGTAGTGAATCCAACCTGGTTATTTATTACTAAATGGATTGTCCCCCCGGTTTTATACCCTTTTAATTTAGACATTTGCAATACTTCATAAACCACTCCCTGTGAAGCAATTGCAGCATCGCCATGAATTAAGATCGGGCATAATTTTTTAAAATTGCCACTATATTTATGATCAATTTTAGCACGGGATATTCCCTGGACAACTGGATCAACTGCCTCAAGGTGCGATGGATTAGGCGCTAAATTTAATCTTACTTCCTTACCCTTATTTGTTTTAACGGTATTGCCAAATCCCAAATGATATTTAACATCGCCTAATGTAATACCTTCTTCATATGATTTACCATTGAATTCATTAAAAATATCTTCAAATGGTTTTTGAAGAATATTTGCCAGAACATTTAATCGCCCACGATGAGTCATTCCAATTACGAATTCCTCAATACCCAAATCACTGCCATGTTCAATAACTGAGTTTAAAGCAGGTATAAGAGATTCAGCACCTTCTAATGAAAATCTTTTTTGACCAACAAATTTTCGATGAATAAAATTTTCAAACCCAACTGCTTGTTTTAAATGTAAGTAAATGTGTTTTTTCTCTTCGGCTGAAAATGAAGGTAAATTTTTCACTTTTTCCATTCTGGTATACAGCCATTTTAATAAATCCGGATTTCGGATAAACATAAATTCAGCGCCAACTGACCGGCAGTATGTAGTTTCCAAATGGTCTCTTATTTCCCTTAATGTAGCTGGGCCTATACCAATTTGTGTGCCTGCTTGAAAAACATCCTCCAAATCTGATTCTGATAATTCAAAATTCTCTAAATCTAAAGTAGGCTGATATTTTCTTCGGTCACGAACTGGATTTGTAATGGTAAAAAGATGTCCTCTTTTCCTATAACCTTCTATCAAATTAATAACCTTAAATTCTTTGTCTAGAAATAAATCTTTATTTTGCTGATAATTTTTACGTGCAAATTCAAAACCTTCAAAAAAAATTTTCCAGGATTCATCAACACTATCTGGGTTTTCCAAAAATTCACTATAGAGTTTCTCTATGGTTGCAATTTCAGCGCTATTTACATACGAAAATTTATCCATGCGTTAGTAAAGCGAATTATTATCAAAATTATAAAACTTTTATGCTTTCCTTATATTTAAATTAAATATATCCATTCAAACTTATCATCTAAACAATCAAACACTTTAGATTGTTCTAATTTAACGACCTTTTAAAAATTTTAAGTATAATTCTAAAAATACCTTTTAATAATAATATGATGATTATGTTTAATTTTCAGGTTAAAATAATAAACAATATCAATTATTACATGTTATTAAAAATATCAAGTTAATTAAATAAATTTTGTTTTATAGTTAATTTTAAGGTAAATAGCAAAAAAATTTAAATAATGACAATTGGCATATTAAAAGAACCTCAAGGAGAAAACAGGGTAATGTTTTTGCCTGAGCATGTTGTAAAACTAAAAAACAAAAATCTTGAAATAATTATTGAAACTGGCACCGGCCTGGCCTCGTTCAATTCAGATGAAAATTACACAAAAGCAGGAGCTAAAATAGTTAATAGAAATGAGATTTTTAAGAAAGCAGATATCATTGGAAATATTTCATCATTTGATGAAAATGAAATTAAATCAATTCCGGAAGGTAAAATAATACTTTCTGTTTTAAATCCTTTAGTTGATGCTGAAATAGTTAAAAGTCTACAAAAAAGAAATATAACAAGTTTTAGTCTAGATATAATTCCAAGAACGACACGGGCACAATCCATGGATGTTTTATCATCAATGGCAACAGTAGCAGGGTATAAAGCAGTTTTAGATGCTGCCAATCATTTACCTACATTTTTCCAAATGTTTATGTCTGCAGCAGGTACAATAAAACCAGCAAAAGTTTTAATACTGGGTGCAGGAGTTGCAGGATTACAGGCACTCGCCACTGCAAGAAAACTAGGTGCTGTTGTTGAAGTTTTTGATGTGAGATCAGATGTTAAAGAAGAAGTAAAAAGTTTAGGAGGAAAATTCATTGAAGTTGAAGGTGCAAAGGATGACTCATCTGCAGGTGGTTACGCTGTTGAACAAGCAGAAGATTTTAAACAAAAACAACAGCAAGCAATTCATGATCATGCAATTAAATCAAATATTATTATTTCTACAGCTCAGATTCCAGGGAAAAAAGCTCCATTATTGATTAATAAAAATACAGTTGACCAAATGCTTCCTGGATCGATTATAATCGATTTAGCTTCCTCATCAGGCGGGAATTGCGAACTTTCGAAAGATAATGAAACCATTAATTATAATGGAATAACTATAATAGGAAATTCAAATTACGCATCTGATTTACCTTTGGATGCGAGCCGAATGTTTGGAAATAATGTGCTCAATTTTTTAAATATTTTAATTGATGAAAATGGGATTGCTAATTTAAACTTTGAGGATATAATCATTGGAGGGACTTGTGTTACACATCAAGGCGAAATTATTAGTGAACGTGTAAAATCATTTATAAACAAATAATAATGAAAGATATTTTAATTTTCTTTTTTTCTTACAAGGAAGCAATATTTATAATTGCCCTTTCAGTATATCTAGGTATTGAGGTTATATCAAATGTTCCGGCTGTTCTGCATACACCATTAATGTCAGGGGCAAATGCTATTAGTGGAGTTATTGTTATTGGAGGAATTATTTTGTTAGGCCATACAGATGTTTCAAAAATATCAGTAAATTTTATTTTAGGAATCTTAGCGGTATTATTTGGGACATTAAATGTTGCAGGAGGATTTGTTGTTACTGACAGGATGCTGGAAATGTTTAAAAAAAAATCAAAAAAATAGAATACTAAAATGGACCAAATTTTATATACTATTAATGGTGAAGCCTTTACAATTGGTGAAGCCATACTTGAATTAAGTTATTTATTAGCAGCATTATTTTTTGTATACGGATTAAAACTTCTTAGTAATCCGGAGAGTGCTAAGCGAGGAAACCTTTGGGCTGCAGGAGGAATGGTATTGGCCATGATTACAACCTTGTTCCTTCATAGAGATGCTAATGGAAATGGAATTTCTATTGCTAATGTAATTGTAATAGTTGCAACTATATCAGTGGGTACTGTTATAGGTGCAATAGTTGCTCGAAAAATAAAGATGACAGCCATGCCACAATTGGTCTCCTTTTATAATGCAACTGGAGGAGCAGCTTCAGCATTAGTTGCTTTAATGGAATTCTCAAATCCTGAAAATACATCCATTTTTGTAACTCTATTAGGATTGGTTATCGGTAGTATTGCTTTTAGCGGAAGTATGATTGCTTATGGTAAACTTGATGGAAAAGTTGGTGATATATTCTCTCCAATAATGAAATACATCAATATGGTATTTTTAATCGTAGTTATTGGACTTATAGTTTTATTAATGATTCAGGGCACATCAGGATACTATATTTATATTTTATTTGGGATTTCATTGATCTATGGAATTTCATTCGTAATGCCAATTGGTGGTGCAGATATGCCAGTGGTTATTTCTTTATTAAATTCCTTTACCGGAATTGCTGCCGCTATGGCAGGATTTATATATCACAATCAGGCAATGATTTTGGGAGGCATTCTTGTTGGAGCTGCAGGAACTATTTTAACAGTGCTTATGTGTAAAGCGATGAATAGATCATTGTTAAATGTAATTATTGGTGCCTTTGGAGGTGGTGGACAAAAACCTGGAGAACAAGAAGGAATTATCAAAGAGATTTCATCAAGTGATGCAAGTATTTTATTAAGTTACTCACAAAAAGTTGTGATTGTGCCTGGTTACGGACTGGCTGTTGCCCAGGCTCAGCATATTTGTCATGAATTAGATAAATTACTAGAAGATAAAGGTGTTGAAGTAAAGTATGCTATTCATCCCGTTGCTGGTCGTATGCCAGGACATATGAATGTATTATTGGCAGAAGCAGATGTTCCTTATGAAAAACTTGTTGAAATGGATGATATTAATCCTCAATTACCGAATACAGATGTAGTTGTTGTTATTGGAGCAAATGATGTTGTTAATCCTGCTGCATTAGATGATCCATCCAGTCCGATTTACGGAATGCCAATAATTATGACTCATCAGGCAAAAAATATAATTGTTATGAAACGTGGAATGGGCAAAGGATATGCCGGCATTGAAAATTATTTATTTTTTAATGACAAAACTAGAATGTTGTTCGGGAATGCAAAAGACTCCATTCAAAAATTGGTTGATGAAATTAAAAATTTATAAATCGGTTTAGAATAAATTTAATATTCTTATACCAATTATCTAAACAAAATTAAAAACTTCACGTACATAGAGGATAAAACTTTTTATAAAATAATATAAAAAAAAGCGTATGATAAATTTAGGTATTGATGTTGGAGGATCTGGAACAAAAGGAGCTCTAGTAGATATTACAACAGGAAAGTTAACAACTGAGAGATTTAGAATTCCAACTCCAATTCCGGCTACTCCGGATGCTATTGCAGATACTGTTAATCAAATTACAAAACATTTTAACTTTTCAGGTAATATTGGAATTGGATTTCCGGCAGCAATTCAAAATGGGATAGTAAAAACTGCATCAAATATTGATGAAAGTTGGATCGGAATAAATGCTGATGATTTATTTTCTAAGGTTACAGGCTGCGAAGTAACCGTAATAAATGATGCTGATGCAGCAGGATATGCAGCTATGAATTATGGTGTTGGAAAAGGAGTTAGTGGCGTTGTAATATTTATTACCATTGGTACAGGACTTGGATCAGCTATTTATATTAACGGGCAATTACTCCCAAATACTGAATTCGGTCATGTTTATATGAAAAAAGGCATTAAAGCTGAGCATTATACGTCTGATGCAATAAGAAAAGCAGAAGATCTTTCCTGGGAAAAATGGGCACAGCGATTCAATAAATATCTTCGGTACATGGAGAATTTATTTTATCCCGATTTATTTATCATTGGTGGTGGAGTAAGTAAAAAATTTGATAAGTTTGGCTCTTATCTGGAAACTCAGACAAAAGTAGTTCCAGCAATATTACAAAATTATGCTGGTATTATTGGAGCAGCGGTTTCAGCAAAGCCAATAAAACAATTAAAAGATAATTTGAAAATAGAACAAAAAAACGGGACCGAATAATCGATCCCGCTTTTTTTTATATATTAATTTTAACCTGAGTTCCTCAGTTTCACTTTATTCAAGCTTCTTGTTTTTCCAAATAGTTCAATCGATTTATCATTGTATGCTAGCGCCGCTTCTTCAGGAGTGTCGTAAGTACCAAGATTTATTGCTTTTCGGTTTTTATAGATCACTGCCTGATATCTTCTACCACTTTTCACAACACCTCGGTAACCTAGTTTGTTTTCAGTTTTTGAGGTATTTCGTACAACATTTGATAAAGTTGACCATTCCAAATTCTCAATTCTGCAATCAAGCGGATTTCCATTTTTAAACCGAACCCACAATTTTTGTTGCCCGTTTAATGTTTCAGGCACTGATATAAATTTTTCAGCAATTAGTTTTTGGAGGTAAATTGTTTCACATTTATAACTTCCATCTAATTGTTTCCAATTTTTTTGAAAAAAAGCATACCCATTAGAATGTATTCGCAAATTATTTAAAAAATCAATCCTGGAATAATAATTATGATTTCCAATATAATCGAATGTTGAATCATCAATAATGGCATTCTTTTCTGAATTCTTCAAAGGTAATTTTACTAACATAATTTATAAATTTAAATTCTCCTGATACCTATATTCTAAAATTTAAAATGAATAGTATTTAAATTTCTATCTATATTCATTTACACATCTATACTGTAAATAAAACCAATATGTTTCAGCCATAGGCAGCTAAAATCAAGGATTTTGACGAACGGATGATTTTTCTAAAGCGATGGCAGATTTTTAATGATTAAAGTAAAAATGAAATAAAAAAACATTTCAATATTAAAATAGTATGTTTAATAAATATTTAAATTAAATACAGATGGAAACTAAAATAGTTAAGGCTGCTGAAATAGTTAAAAATGCTAGCCATGTAACTGTTTTTACTGGTGCTGGTATATCTGTTGAAAGTGGAATTCCTCCATTTCGTGGAGAAAATGGATTATGGAGTAAATATAATCCCATTTTTCTTGAAATTGATTATTTCTATTCCAATCCCTTGGAATCGTGGAAAGTGATAAAAGAAATATTTTATGATTTTTTTGGATTAGCAAAGCCAAATGGGGCTCATAGAATAATTGCCAGGTTGGAAAATGATTGTATTGTAAAGGCTGTTATAACACAGAACATAGATAATTTGCACCAGGAAGCAGGTAGCAAAATTATCTATGAATTTCATGGAAATTCTCAAAAATTAATCTGTACAAAGTGTAACTCTGTATATACATCAAATGAAATTGATTTAAATAATCTTCCACCCCTATGCAAAAAATGCAATGGTTTATTAAAACCAGATTTCATTTTTTTTGGCGAAGGAATTCCGGAATATGCCTATAAAAAATCGATGGAAGAAGCAAACATTGCTGATGTTTTCCTCGTAATAGGTACTACTGGTGAAGTGATGCCTGCGTGTATGACGCCTCAAATTGCCAAGCAAAATGGTGCAAAAATCATCGAAATTAACACTGAAGTTTCAACTTATACAAATAGTATTACTGATATTTTTCTAAAAGGAAAAGCGAGCGATATGTTACAAAAAATGCATCAAATGATAAATGTACTATAAAAAACATCTTTTATTTTTATAAAAATTTAACTTAAAAAATAACTAAACTTCTAAAATATGAAAAATCTTAAAAAAATTATTCTTCCGATTATTGGTTTGATTTCGTTAATCTGGTTTTTAATAAGGGTTATACCAAAACCAAGTAGAGCTTATTATCCATGCCAGAGAGCTGCTTTTCCATTAGCATCAGCATTTGTGATCTGGATTATTGGAACAACTGCAACTGTTTTTTCTTTTAAAAGAGCTAAAATAATGTTTCAACAATCAAATATAAAAGTGGGAATTCTATTACTTGTAGTTTCATTAACAACCCTTATTTCATCTTTTTATTTCACACCAAAGCAAACAGCTAATGCTGCAGAAGCAGATGGCTCCGATACATTATTTGTACCCATTGAAGGAGTAAACAATCCAATTGGAGAGGCAAAAGGAATATTTCCGGGCAGGGTTGTATGGGTTCATAATCCGAATGCTACTAATGAAAATTGCACTAATAGTAATCAAAGTGATGCTTATTTTCAGGATAAAAATACTTCACAGTATTTAGTGGATGATATGTTATCTGAAGGCATATTGAATTTAACAGGGAAAAATACTCATGCAGAAGCCTGGGATGCTATTTTTAAACATTATAATAGTAATCATGATAAAGGAGATGTTGGCTATGTTGATGGAGAAACAATCTTTATAAAAGTTAATGCTGTTACGGCTTGGTCTGGTGCTATGCCAGATGGAAATATGACCTCACGTATACCTGTTGAATTTGATACTTCTCCTCAAGCCATACTTGCCCTCCTTCGGCAATTAATTAACGATGCAGGTGTGCCTCAGCAGAATATTTATATTGGTGATCCAATCGCAGATTTATGGAATACAATTGTTGATAAATGTAGTGTTGAATTTCCTGATGTTAATTATGTTTCGAAAAGAGATGTGCCAAACAGGTATAAATTAACAAAAAGTACTGAAGATGTTATTCAATTTTCTGATAATGATACAGTTCTAATAGATTTATTTGGAGAAGAAAAGAATTTATTTCAGGAAATGATGAATGCTGATTATTTATTAAATATACCTACAATGAAAGGTCACAGATGGGCTGGGACAACATTTTTTGCAAAGAATCATTTTGGTTCAAATACTTCAGATGGATCCTGGAAACTTCATAAAGGATTAATGAATCCAGATAATGCAGGAATGAGATACGGTTATAAAAAATATTATAGGGTTTTAACTGATTTAATGGCAAGCAAATATTTAGGAGGGAAAACCTTGTTATTCTTTATGGATGGATTATGGGCAACTTCATATGAACACCAAAAACCACAAAAATTCCAAACTGCTCCGTTTAATGACGACTGGTCATCATCTATTGTGCTTTCGTTAGATCCTGTAGCGATAGAATCTGTATGTCTTGATCTTTTACAAAAAGAATTCAATGAAAAAGATCTTTCAACAAATCCGCCAAGATATACCTATGTTCAATGGGATGGTGTGGATGATCATTTGCATCAGGCCGCTGATAGCTCCTGGTGGCCGGACGGTATTACATACGATCCTGAGGATGATGGGATTCCCATAAGTAGTCTTGGGGTGCATGAACATTGGAATAATCCTGATGATATGCAATATTCAAGAAATTTAGGAACCGGAGATGGAATTGAATTAGTATACAAATTTTTAACAACTGAAGATAATGAAACAACTTTTATAAATAAGACTAAATTGCAATCCAATATAAATGTATATCCAAATCCTTTTTCTGATATTATAACACTACAAAATCTAACTATATCAGGTAATGTTACTATTGAAATTTATGATTTATTTGGAAGAGAAGTGAAAGTTGTTACAAACTTCCAGCTTGAAACAGGGAATAATACAATTGATATGAGCGAATTACAAACAAACATTTATATACTTAAAATTACAGATAAAAATAATAAAGTACTATTTTCTAAAAGTTTGATGAAACTATAGAATTATATAATTTCTATCTATTTGGAAATCCATAAAAAAAGCTCAGCACTTTAATAGAGCTGAGCTTTTTTTTATTTTATAATATTCTGAATTTGTATTATCCAGCTTTTTGATTAATAAAATCTGATGGGGGTAGACCTTCGTGACTTTTAAACACTCGTGAAAAGGAGCTGTAATTATTAAAACCAGATAAAGTAGCAATATCTTCGAGTACTAATTTTTTATTTTTAACAAATGATTCTTCCATTATTTTTTTCGCTTCTTCAACCCTATAAGCATTTATTAGAGTTCTAAAATTCATATCGAAAATTTTATTAATGGATTCTGATAAATAAGTACGATTTGTACTAAAAACATAACAAAAATCGTAAATACTAATATCTGGTCTTAAGTAAGGTTTGTCCTTATTTAAAAATTTCTCAATATCACTTTTACTAATTTTAGTGCTAGTACTGTACTCTTCTGCATCATTCACTATATTTTCATTATATATCACTTTTTGTTGATAGCCATATAATCCTAAAAACCAAAAGAATATGGAAAATACAAAATAAGAAAGTGCTACCAACAAATCATTATGGCCAATATCAATATTGCGCATGTATTGAATAATAAGATTAAATACCACAGAAGCCAGATACAAATAACTAACGGTTTTAATCCATGTTAATTCTTTATTTTCATCGCTCGAAAATATGTTTATAATATTCAACTTATGAGATTTATACCTAAAATAAATAAGAATTAAATAAAATATTGAAATAAACATGAAATAAATTTTTCCAATATCGTAATATATAAATGCAAAATTAAACTGTTCGGTGTCTGGTTTTGTCGATTCAAGAATATGTGTCATTACCAAAATTTCCTGATCTCTTGTTATAAATATTTTAAATACCAAAAATGTAGCAATAAAGAAAAAAACAGGCATAACATAATGGATATAATATTTCCAGTTATAAACCATTTTTTCAGCAGTTAGCACATAAATATATAAATAGAATAAAGGAAAAATTATTGCGACAACGAATGATTGTATAAAAAATAAATAGGAATAAAAATACACATATCCATGAAATTTGGCATAAGTCATAACATACATAAATGCTGCGGTAAGCATTACCCAAAAAAGATATTTCTTAGGGGTATATTTTAACATTCCTGATGTTAAAATTGAAACCGCCCACATTAATGGAACCAAAAATGAAAGTGCTAATGCTATGGACTTAATTACTTGCATATCTAAATAAACAAAAATTTCTTCAATATGCAATAATATTTATTTCAATAATGAAGCTGTTTGCACTTTGTTATCAGAGATTCATCAATTTTTTACGTTTTGCATAGTAAAAATTGTATTTATGAAGAGTATTAAATTGCAATATATATTACAATTACAATTACAATTATAATTATTTGTCAATTCAAAATAACTATTCATCATTATAATGTGAATGTAAATATTTGATTCATTTTTAATAAAATAAGATAAAAATTTTGTAAATTGTAGATATACAAACTGAACATAAAAACCAACCATCATGAAACGAATTGTAAAAAAAATTAAAAACCAACAACAATCTATTAAATTATTAATAAGTTTATTTTTAATATGCTTTATTCAGGCACAAGCATATTCGCAAAATACAAATGTTAGTGGTACAATTACTACTACTACATGGGACTATGATACGGTATTTGTAGACGGAGATATAACGGTACCAAGTGGAAATAAACTAATAATAGCCTCAGGTACTGTTGTTACATTTACAGGTTGGTACGAATTAACAGTAAATGGTATTATAAGTGCAATAGGTACTTTAGGAGATACCATTGAATTCACAAAAGAAGATACAGCAAATTTTTCCATAACTAATGCTACAACCGGAGGTTGGGCAGGTATAACACTTAATAATGTTAGCAGCCCAACAGATTCTTTTGTATTTAGATTTTGCAAATTTGAATTTATTAAAGATAATGATGATTATGCCGGAGCAATTTATTACAACGCAGGATATAGATTGAATATTGAAAGATGCCTTATAAAAGATAATCGTGGTGGAATACAAGGTCGAGATGTTGAAAATATGTATATAGACTCATGTACATTTCTTGATAATAATAATTATGAATATTATAATGGAGCTACTAACTGGAGCAGCAGATTAATTGATATATATACATGGAATGTAACGAATCAAAATATTACTAATAATATTTTTGAAACTCCTTCACAAAAAGCAATGCGTATTGTTAATTCAGAAGATGTGTATATAAATAATAATGAATTAACTAGTAAAACAAGAGTTGGCGGAGTCTGGAAATTAAATACATTCATTGGACTAGAAAATTCAAATGCAGAAGTTTCATATAATGTATTTAATAATGATGCCTCAAGTCTCTATGCAATTTCTGTATCTACTGGAGATGTTTTAATTGACAGTAATGCCCTTATTAATTATAATACTGCTATTAGTATTACAAATAATGCAACTGGAATAATTAGCAACAATACACTGGATTCTTCAACTGTCGGTATTAATTGTACAGGCTCATCTATTAATATTACAGGCAATACTATTTTAAATTGCGACAAAGGAATATATATTCATGGTTTCTCAGTAGATACTCTTGAGAGTAATATTATTAACACCAATGAAATAGCTATTGATATTGACCAATCGGATGTTGAAATAATTAATACAATTGTAACTAACAATACTGTAAATGGTATATCATTTAATAATTCAAATATAAATATAATAAACTGCCTAATTGCCAATAACAACAGTGCCAGTTATGGAAGTGCAATTTATGCATTATATAGTAAAGGAAATATCATTAATTCTACTATTGTAAATAATGCTGACATGGCTACATCAAATGCCCCTGTAACATATAAATCTTCTAATGGGGATATTATAAATTCCATATTCTGGGGAAATGAGGCAGACTCAATCTCTTACCAAATAAGTATTACTGATGTTGAGGTGCAGCCTTCTTTTTATAATTGTAATATAAAGGATGGCACAACAGAATTTGTACTAGGAAGTGGAGTTTCTTTTATTGGTGTGTATAGTAATAATATTGATTCAGATCCAATTTTCGTTAATCCAACCTATAATGCAGGAAATACTTTCGATGCTCTAGATGCCATTATTGATTGGACTTTGGATGTTTCTTCACCATGCATCAATACTGGTTTAACATCAGTAAATAATATATTAACCGATCTACAAGGAGCAGATAGAATACAAAATGGTGTAATTGATTTAGGAGCATACGAAACACGTATTCCAAAAATGACATATGGAGGTGGTACCATTTCAAGTGAAGTAAAATGGATTGCTGACACAGTAGTTGTTAATAGTGATTTTACAATTGATAATGCAGGTAGTCTAATTATAAATCCAGGTGTAACCGTATTATTTACAGATGCCTATAAAATTACTTGCAATGGTTTATTACAGGCCATAGGTAATGCTCAGGATACTATTGTTTTTACAATTGAAGATACCACTAAAAGATGGAATGGTTTTGATTTTAATGAAGATGCTACAGAAAGCGATACTTCTCAATTTGTATATTGTAAATTTAAATTCTTACAAAGCCCAATAACTATTGATGATAGAAGTAAATTTAAAATAGAAAACATCTTAATTGATTCATCAAATGCGCTATCAAACACAAATTTTATTTCCTTCACAAGCTCAATAATTGAATTTAATAATAATGAATTAAAAAATATTAGTGATTTCAACAGCATTATATATTGTTCAAAAAGTACTATGACAATTAAAAATAATAGAATACATGATTTAGATGCAAGCAGAATATTATTTTTTAGTGAAACTGAATTTGATATTAGAAATAACGAATTTTACAATATATCACTTGATGATCCATTATTATTATTTAATAACTCAAAAGGATCTGTTATTAATAATCTAATTGTTAATAACGTTGTACAAAATGTAATGAATTGCGGAAATCTTTGGAATGATATCTATATTGCCAATAATACTATTTCAAGAAACACATCGACTTCCAATTTCTTTTATATTGATGGCTCACTAGTTGAAAACAATATCATTGTTAATAATTCAAATAATACATTATGGAGCTTTAGTGGTTATCCCAGCACTTTTAGAAATAATTATGTAACTTCGATTAGTGGTGTTACAGGAGGCTGTACAGATTGTATAGAAGGAACTGACCCTGAA
The DNA here is from genome assembly GCA_964496465.1 of uncultured Bacteroidales bacterium. Classification (GTDB taxonomy): domain Bacteria; phylum Bacteroidota; class Bacteroidia; order Bacteroidales; family CAYFUP01; genus CAZBZX01. The sequence continues at coordinate 486 of CAZBZX010000043.1, read as the reverse complement.
TTTCTTTCTCCTTCCCTTAATACTGGTATATCATTAGATGCCGAAACAGCTGATTGGCACATAAACAGTTTTTCCGATGCTATTAATAGTGGTTATTCTGATGTATCTAATTTACCTTCAACTGATTTAGATGGAAATAATAGAATAAATGATAACCAAGTTGATATGGGCGCCTATGAGCATCAGGGTGGATTAGTTGAAGTTATAAGAAATCCTGTTGGTAAAGTAGTTTGTGAAGGAGATTCTGTAGTATTTTATATTAATGTTAACGACACAACTACTTATCAATGGCAAAAAGATGGAGAAAATATTACAGGTGAAACAAATGATACATTAATTATTTCAGAGGTTACAGTTTCTGAGCAAGGATTATACACCTGTGATGTTTCTAATTCATATGGAACAAGCTCAAGTGAGGGGGCTAATTTGTTTATTAAAGCAAAATCAAAAATCCTTGCTGATCCTGAAAGTCGCTTTATTACAGAT
>CAZBZX010000042.1:9527-15745 GCA_964496465.1 uncultured Bacteroidales bacterium | reverse complement strand
TGATTTATATTATATTCGGTTGGAAGGTAAATCTCATAGGTTTGATTTGTGTCGGAACTACAAACAATTGTATTTACTTCATTAATTACAATATTTTCATTTTCAATTTGTTTTTGATTTTTGCAACTCAAAATAAGTGTTGAAATAATAATGAAGAATGAAATTTTTATTTTCATACGTTTATTTTTTAATTTTTTAATGCTTGTTTCATATTTTAATAATTCGATTTTGGATACAATGTGTGAATTAGTCTGCTCAATCCCAATTTTTTTAATTGTTGAATTATAATGGGCTTATTTTCTTTTAAATACCAAAAGAAAAACATTTTTTGAACTTTTCTATTATTTAAGGATTTTTCTGATTGAATTCTTTCCCCTGTATATGGATTTATTCCTGAATAATACATAACTGTTGAAAGAGTCATAGGTGTTGGTGTAAAATCCTGAACCTGGTCTGGATTTAATTTATGATTTTTAATTTTTACGGCAAGCTGTGACATATCTTTCGTATCACATCCTGGTAAGTTGGAAATAAAATAAGGAAGAATTTGCTGGTTTCGCTTTTCCACAACATTTAATTTATTAAAATCATGCTGTAATTGAGAAAACAGCTCGAACTCAGGTTTTCTTATTAATTTAAGAATACTATCTTCGGTATGTTCAGGTGCTACTTTTAATCTCCCTGATACGTTATGCTTTATTAAATGATGAATATATTCAATAGCAGCTTTTTTATATTTTTCCTGAATATTACCGTAAATCATATCGTACCTTAATCCACTACCAATAGATACTTTTGTAATGTTATTACTATTCTTAGCCTTTTGATATAGACTAGTTAGTTTTGAATGATCAATATTCAGGTTTTTACATATACTTGGATATATACAAGAAGGTCGGGAACATTTTTTACAAATTTGCAGATCAATCCCTTCCATTTTATACATATTGGCCGATGGTCCACCAAGATCTGTGATGTGACCTTTAAAACCTGGAATTGATTTAATTTTCTCAATTTCCTGAAGGATTGATCTTTCAGAGCGGCTTGAAATAAATTTTCCCTGGTGAGTAGATATTGTGCAGAATGAACATCCCCCAAAACAACCCCTATGAACATTTACTGAGAATTTAATCATTTCATAGGCAGGTATGCTGTCTTTATTTGAGTATTTGGGATGCGATAAATAGGTGAAAGGTAATTGATAAATGCTGTCTAACTCTTTTTCTGTTAAGGGCTTATTTTGAGGATTTACAATAATAAATTTCCCATTTATTTTTTGAATTAATTTCGACCCTTTCCATTTATTTGATTCAGTTTCAATTGTTTTAAAATTTTCAGCATATTTTATTTTGTCTTTCAGGCATTCATTATGAGAATGTAGAATTAAACTTTCAGCAGATCTTGGAAGGTTTGGAGAAAAATATGCAGTTTGAAGTACATTTTTTAACTGTTCGATTTTTTTACCTTGTTTTAATTCATTTATTATAACTTTGATAGGTTTTTCACCCATTCCGTATACAAGTAAATCTGCTTTCGATTCAAATAAAATACTTGGTTTCAATGAATCACTCCAGTAATCATAATGGGTAAACCTTCGCAATGATGCTTCAATTCCACCAATAATAACAGGGACTTCAGGATAAAGCTTTTTTAATATAGTTGTATAAACAATTGTCGCGTAATCAGGCCTATAACCTGCTTTATTTCCGGGAGTATAAGCATCGGTTGATCGTAATCGTTTATTGGCGGTATAATGGTTTACCAACGAATCCATATTACCTGCTGTAACTGCAAAGAATAATTTTGGAATACCCAGTTTTTTAAAGTCCCGTAAATCATCCCGCCAGTTTGGTTGAGGTACAATGGCAATTTTCAATCCTTCATTTTCAATAATCCTGCCAATAACTGCTGCTCCAAAAGATGGGTGATCAACATATGCATCCCCTGTAAAAAGGATAACATCCAATTCATTCCATCCCAGGATTTCTACCTCTTTTTTAGTTGTTGGCAACCATCTGCTTATATGGTGATTTGATGATTTAATGATTTGCAGATTTATTAATTTAATTATTTATTTATTTGTTTAGTTTGTCTATATATGTTTTTAATATTTAATAATTGTTTTTAATTTTTTACTTCTTACTTTTCACCATTATCACTCTCACTCTTCATCAAAAGGGAGCTGTCGCCGTAACTTAAAAACCGGAAATTATTTTCCAGTGCATAGGAATAAATATCTTTCCAATTTTCACCCACGAAGGCTGCAACTAGCATTAATAAAGTACTTTTTGGCATATGATAATTAGTAATTAATCCGCTGTTTACTTTAAATTCATACCCCGGTACAATTATCATTTGAGTTTTAGCTTGAATATAATCGATGTTATTATTATCCAAATAATTTAAAATGCATTGAAATGATTCTTTCAGGGTCAATTTAACATTAAGCTGGTAAGGTTCCCATTGGTTTATATGAAAATTGAAATCTCGATTTAAAATCTTAACACCTATCCAGAATAAACTTTCAATTGTTCGCATTGAAGTTGTGCCAACTGAAATAATGGGTCCATGATGGTTTAAAAGATTGATTATTGTATTTTTTGAAACTGAAAAAAATTCGGTATGCATTTCATGTTTATCGATAGTATCTGTTTGCACGGGTTTAAAAGTGCCAGCACCTACATGTAAAGTGATTTCTTCACTTCTAATCTTTCTTTTTTCTAAATCATGAAAAACTTCATCAATAAAGTGTAATCCTGCGGTTGGCGCAGCTACAGATCCTTGTATTTTTGAGTAAATGGTTTGATACCTTTCTATATCTATTTCTTCTGATTCCCTGTTTAAATAGGGTGGAATAGGAGTGGTGCCAAATAATTCGATGATGTCACTAAATGTAAATTCCGGATTATCCCATGTAAACTCTATCTCTTGAGCATTAATATTTTTTTTTATTAATGTTGCTTTAAGATTTAAAATAGTACCATTAATTTCAATTGAATGAATTAAAGGACCGTTTTTCCATTTTCTTAAATTACCTACAATACATTTCCATAAAACTTTATTGTTTGATAGAAAAGCTAAATTATATTCACCCGGTTTAACAGGTTCCAGGCAAAAAATCTCTATCCTTGCTCCAGTTTTTTTATGGAAAATCATACGGGCCTGGATAACTTTTGTATTATTGAATATTAAAATAGAATTAAGTGGTAAATGTGCGGGTAAATTTGTAAAAACATCTTCAGAAATCTTGTTATTTTTGAAAACAAGCAATTTTGATTGATTTCTTTCTTTTGAAGGGTATTTTGCAATTTTCTCATCAGGTAATTTATAATTATAATCATCAACCCTTACATTATCGCCAGCTTTTTTACTTTCAATCATTTTAAAGTAATTAATATACTATAGGAATGCAAAAATAAGTATTTTTGCCTGGTAATTTTTATATAAAAATATGAAGTTCAAAATAGGTGATAAAGTTAAATTCCTAAATGATATTGGAGAAGGAATAATTACCAAAATAGTTAGCGAATCAATGGTTAATGTTGAAATAGAAGATGGTTTTGAAGTGCCAACAAAAATTTCAGAGCTTCTTAAATTCAATGAATCGTTGCATCCAGATATGGAAGAGGAAGAATTGATTGAACTTGAAAAAGAAGTATTGGATGATAAAATTGAAGAAGAAGTTGAAGCAATATTTAATAAAGATTCGGAAGAATATGTGCTTGGAAATGATAAGCCTCATATATTGTTAGCGTTATTACCCAAATATCAAGCTAGTACATTTGTTGAGTCAGTTGAACTATATTTGATTAACGATAGTAATTTAAAGGCTTTATATTCAATTAGCCATACTAATGATGATAAAAGAAAACATATCGATTCGGGTGTACTTGAAGCTAATACAAAAATTTGCTTTCTTACTTATAATCATAAGGATATTCGGAAAACAATTACTTTAAACATTCAGGCGCTCCATTACACGGCAAGGGAATATAATATCATTCCACCAATTGATAAAGATGTAAAATTAGATTCGTTACGAATAATCGATCCTAATGAATTTACTGAAAATGAATATTTTGAAGAAAAGGCTTTACTTTTCGATTTTCAATCTGATGAAGAATTGAAAGAACTTGAAAATATTGATGTAAATAAATTAGAAAAGGCAAAGGATGAAAAAGAAGCAAAACCTGTGAAGGTTGACTATAAAAATTCGACAACTGAGATTCAAGAAGTCGATTTACATATTGAAGAAATAGTTGATAATCACAGTAGTTTAAATAATAGTGAAATACTTGAAATTCAGATGAGCAGGTTTAAAATAGCATTGGATGGGGCTTTAATTAATAATGCCAGACGAATTGTATTTATTCATGGCGTTGGAAATGGTACACTACGCTATGAAATTAGAAAATATATCGATAATCATTATCCAAAATTAAGATATCAGGATGCTTCATATAAAGAGTATGGTTATGGTGCAACAATGGTTCTTATAAAATAATATTCTGGTTTATTGTTTAAGGTTTAATTTTCTGGGTTTATCTTTAAAATAATCTAAAATATGTAATTTTGTATTTATAATTCTACATTAAACATTGTAAATTATTTATATATTGTTCTTTAAAATAAGCAGGCTGTTCTATCGCCTTTCTGTTCAATCAGAGGGGAGGAAAGTCCGGACAACAAAGGGCAACATACTTCCGAAAGGGAAGATACTTGTGAAAGTATAGAAGCGGAGAAGAAAATAACAGTCCGCCTTTTGGCGGATAATGGTGAGAAGGTGGGGTAAGAGCCCACCAGTCCAGGTAGTGATACCGGGAGCTGTCCGCCTTATGTGTTGCAAAGCCATGTATACTGACGCATTAGGACTGCCCGTCCGATGTCAGGGGGTAGGCCGCATGACCTCATTGGTGACAATGAGGCTAGATAAATGATAGAAGCTTTTGATAACGACGAGTTCAATATCATAAGTACAGAATCCGGCTTACAGGCCTGCTTTTTTTAATTTAACGTTTATTCTTATCTATTCAATTTATCTTCTCACATCTCACTATTTATATAAAGCATTTTTCATTATACTATTCAGTATTAAAAATTATAGTATTTTTAGGTAACCTTTTAGTTATTTAATGGATTAATTGATATATAGTTAAGTTTTATGAAAATATTAAATATTCTTTTTATTAGTTTTCTGTTAATCATTATAACATATGGGCAAGATGATTATATTGATAGCTTGAAAAAAGAAATTGCTACCCAGGAAAAGAAGGAAATTCAATTTAATCTAACTCTTAAAATTGTTGAGCAAATATATGATTCTGTGCCAGATACAGCACAGAGCTATTTACTAAATATTGAAAAATATCTGCCAAAGATTAAAAATCAGTACGATATTGCAAAATATCATTATTTGTTAGGTGAAACATACTTTAATTTAAACGATTATCAATCGGCAATTCCCTGTTATCAAAAAGCAAACGATACATATAAATTGCTTGATGATAAAGATAAGCTTGCTGAGACTTTTCATTACATCGGGTTGTGTAATTTTTATACCGGTAAGTATGAAAATGCTTTACTTAACTACCATGAAGCTTTGTTAATTGCTGAAAAATATAATTTAAATAAAAGAATTGCAAATGCATATCAAAACCTAGGTTTGGTATACAATGAAATAAAAAGTTACTCTAAAGCATTAGAATATTATAAGAAAGCCATTGCTATAAATATAAAAATTGAGAATGAAGATAAAATTGCTGCATTGTACCAAAATATAGGGGTGATTCATCATAATAAGGAGGAATACGATGAAGCTATTGAATACTATACGAAATCATTAAAAATTTATGAGAAACTGCAAAATAAACTTGGTATTGCAAGTTCATATTTAAATATTGGACTGATATATGAAACAATGGGCGATGAAAGAGCAATAGACAATTACCAGCAAGCGAAAATTCTTTTCGAGGAAATAAATCATGTAAGAGGTATAATATACGCTTTAAATAGTTTAAGTAGTTATACTAAAACAAAAGGATATAATGACGAAGCTATTGAATATGTGAAGCAGAGCATTGATCTGGCGAAAAAATATCACTTAATAGAAACTTTAGTTGAATCATATCAGGAGGCTTCTGAAATTTATACAAATTTAAACGATCATAGAAATGCACTTAAGTATTTTAAAAATTATACGTATTTAAACGATTCCTTAT
>CAZBZX010000042.1:0-9517 GCA_964496465.1 uncultured Bacteroidales bacterium | reverse complement strand
TAATGAAAATAATATAAGACAAATCCTGGAGTTGGAAATGAAATACCAGGCAGAAAAGTTTGAGAATAAACTTCAACAGGAGAAAATAAAAAATAGGATTTATATAGGTGGATTTATAGTAATTCTATTCATTTTTATCATTTTTATAATCCTTTTTATTAGGAAAAAGCCATAGTATATTTTTATTTTTTATTACCTATTTTTTTTTGTGCAAAAGCACAGGATAAAAAAACTATATAAATTATTGATCAGGCTGAAGGACCGACATAACTTAAGCAAATGTATTAACTATTTATTTCCATTTCTTGTAATTTATAATTCAAAAATAAATCCATAACTTAGCTTTCACATCCATAGTTAGAATTAATAATTTCTAAAAATAAAATCTATATGAGATATATCGGAAATGATTTGTTTATAATATTAATTACCATCTTTTATATTTCATTTCAACAACTTCTTGCTCAAAATTCATCAGTCGAGACAGTAGTTCAAACTGGCCATTATGCAGAAGTAACAGCTGTTACTTATAGTATGGATGGTAATTATATTCTAACCGGAAGTAAAGACAAAACCATTAAGATATGGAATGCTGGTAATGGAAGAGAAATACGATCTTATCAAGGACATAAGGGTGCAATTAACCATGTCGAATTTTCAAATGACGCAGAAAAGATATTGTCTGTTTCGGATGATGGAAGCGCTATTGTGTGGAAGACTAAAACAAGTGAAATATTATTTCAACTTACTTTAGATAGCGATGATATAATAGCTGCATGTTTTCATCCAAATGGCAAAATAGTTTTTGCTGGAACGAAAAATTCTTTCATTACATCATGGGATATTGAAACAAGAAAGAAACTGAATACTTATGCTGCCAATAGGATTGATATTAAAATGCAAAAGAATTATGGTTACCCGGGAGCTAAAACGTTATCAATCAGTAGTGACGCAAAGTTTCTTGTTGCAGGAACCAATGATTATACAGCAATTGCATGGGATATTGCTAGCGAAGAGGAAATTAGAAAGTTTAAAAAGTCTAAATATTCCTGCACTAGCTGCTTAACCCAGGCATTAATTTCACCAGATAATAAATATGTAATTTCCGCATATTCAGATTCAGTTAAAATATTTGATATTGGAAACGGAGAATTAATTAAAGGGTTATTTAATAGAAAAGGTGGATTTAATGACATATCAATTAGCTCAGATGGTCAAATGCTTGCAGCTATACAATATGGAGAAATTGTGATATGGAATATAAAAAATGGAAAAGTAATTCAAACAATTAATAAGGAAAATAGAAACTCAAATTCAATTTTTTTTAGTCCGGATGGACAAAAAATACTGACTGGGAATAAAAACAGAGTAGCTGAAATTTGGGATATTAAATCAGGAGAGAAGTTATTAACACTTAAAGGGTATCTAAATGAAATTGATGAAAGAATTTTAAATCATTCATATATGTACTGGGCGGCATTATTGAATGAGACTGAATTGAGTCCTGATAATAATTATATAGCCATTGGAAGAACAGGCAATAATGTAAAACTTTTAGAGTTTCCGTCTGGTAAAATATATAAAAATCTAAGAGGACATAAGGGTATGGTGATTTCTATTGATTTTAGTGACGATAGTAAATATCTTGCGACAGGAGGTTTAAATGGAAACGCAAAAGTTTGGGAAGTTGAAACAGGGAAAGAAATAAGAAATATTCAATTTCGTGATAGTTCAATAGTGATTTTTTCAGTGGATATTAGTCCTGATAGTAAATATTTGGCTACAGCTGGTTGGGCAGGGTATATTTCGATATGGGAGATTGAAACTGGGAAGTTAATTCAATCAATTAGTCCCCATGATGGAATGGCAAGTTACTATGTGAAATTTGGACCAAATGGATTGTATATTTTATCGAGTGGTTTGGATAAAAAGCTAAAGCTTTTTGAAATTGATACTGGAGAGGAGATAAAAGAATTTATCGGGCACACAAATGTAGTTTCGTCAATCGATTTTTCAAAGGATGGAAAGAAAATGCTGACTTGTGGTTGGGATGGTTTAATTAAAGAATGGGATTTTTATTCGGGATTACAAATTAAAAGGATAAATGCTCATGAGGGAGGTGTTTATTCAGTAAAATATGATGAAACTGAAAAATTTATTATTTCAGGTGGCGAAGATAATTTAGTTAAGATTTGGGATTATTCCACTGATAATTTAGTTGCAGTTTTTAAAGGTCATAAGGGTAGCGTTGGCGCTGTTAATATTACTAACGATGGAAAATTTTTAATAACAGGTGCACGCGATGGATCAGTAAAAACATGGAATATTATGGATAAAAAAGAGTTAGTAAGCCATATATTTATTGGAGAAAACGACTGGTTTGTTAAAAGTGCCAATGGCTATTTCGACGCTTCGCAGGGGGCTTTTAATATGATTAATTTTGTTGATGGAATTCAAACCTACTCAATTGAACAGTTTTTTGATGATTTTTACCGACCAGGATTATTTTTTGATGTAATAAATTCCAGAGGAATAGAAAATAATCAGTTAAACCTGATAGACCAAATAAATGAGTTTCCACCACCTTCTGTCGATATATTAACTCCCTCAAATAATGAAAAATTTGATGATCCTGCAGTAATGATGATGGTTCAGGTATTGAATAATGGTGGAAATGTAAGCGAGTTTAAAGTTTTACATAATGGCAAAAGAATTAATGTTGCTGATGATGATTTGAAAAGAATGAGTAAGAAAGGACAAAGTGCCATGAAAACTTTTAACATAAATTTGATACCTGGAGAGAATGAAGTAACTGTTTCTGCTTTTAGTCAGGGCAATATTGAATCAGAAAAGAAAAAAGTAATATTAGAATATAAAGGAACCGCTAAAACCGCTAATGGCTATATCTTAAGTATTGGAATTAATAAATATGAAAATCCAACTCTTAATTTAAATTATGCTAAAGCTGATGCAAAATCAATAGTAGAAATTCTTTCAAGTAAAACTCAAAAGCTTTTTAATAAAGTTACTATAGTTGAACTTTATGATATAAAAGCTACGAAAGAATCTATTTTTGAAGCAATTGATCAAATATCAGCAGTTATTAATGAGCAAGATGTATTCTGCTTTTATTATGCAGGCCATGGAAGTACAGTTAATAATAAATTTTATTTTATTCCATCAAATAGCACTAGCTTATATCAGGAAGATAAACTTGCTATTGCTATTAGTGCAGAGGAGTTACAAGATAAGTTTCAAAAAATAAAAGCTTTAAAGCAATTAGTTATTATGGATGCCTGCCATTCAGGTTCATCAACAAATATATTAGCAATGCGTGGAGCAGGAGAGGAGAAGGCATTAGCTCAATTGGCAAGAAGTTCAGGAGTTCATGTATTAGCGTCAGCGGGAAGTGAGCAAACTGCTGCTGAAATCGCAGGATTTGGTCATGGTGTATTTACTTATGTTTTACTTGAAGCACTTAGTGGAAAAGCTGATGGAGCACCAAAAGACTCTAAAGTTACAATTTATGAGCTTAAATCGTATTTAGATGATCAGGTCCCTGAAGTTTCATATCGTACAATTGGTCACAAACAATATCCAACTACCTTTTCAATAGGACATGATTTTCCAATAGTGATGGAATAATTTATGAATTTGTCGCTTTTTTTATTTTTAGTAACTTAACAAGTAAATCTTCCAAGCAATCTAATTTAAGCATATTTGCCCCGTCTGATAAAGCTTTTGCAGGATCAGGATGCGTTTCTATAAATATTCCATCAACTCCGACAGCAATACCTGCTTTGGCAATAGTCTCTATCATTTCTGGTAAGCCACCACTTACACCGCTTGCTTGATTAGGTTGTTGAAGCGAGTGTGTAATATCTAATACGACGGGATATCCAAATGATTTCATTTTAGGAATTCCTCTGAAATCAACCACCAAATCCTGGAAGCCAAACATAGAGCCTCTCTCGGTTAGTAAAACTTTTTCATTTCCAGCTTGGATGACTTTATCCACAGCAAATTTCATAGACTCAGCAGATAAAAATTGTCCTTTTTTAATGTTCACTGGTTTCCCGGTTTTTGCTGCAGCTTCAAGTAAATCGGTCTGACGGCATAAAAATGCTGGTATCTGTAATATATCAACAAATTGCGCAGCTATTTCAGCTTCCCATGCAGTATGAATATCTGTTAAAACAGGTATTTTAAATGCATTTTTAATTTCTTTTAATATCATTAATGCTTGCTCATCACCAATCCCTGTAAAAGAATCCGATTTTGAACGATTCGCTTTACGGTAGGATGCTTTAAAAATATAGGGTATTTTTAATTTATCGGTTATATCTTTTATTTTCTCAGCTATTTCAAAAGAAATTTCTTTATTCTCAACAACACAAGGCCCGGCAATTAAAAAGAAATTCTTTTCATTTAAATTTTTGATATTAGGAATTGATTCAAGGATGTTCATTTGGTTTAAGGTTTAAAGTTTAATGTTTTTATTATTTAAATGTTTTAATTTTTATTCTTTCTATTCTAAATTCATATCGTTTTACTTTTCTTTCTTCATTTTTTCATTCTTCATTCTTCATTGTCAATTATCTATTAATAATTATATTTTCCTTTCCACCATTCTTTTAGTTTATTTAAAACTTCAAGTTCCTTCCTATTATTTTGGGGTTGATAAATTTTTGTTTTTTTTATTTCATCTGGGAGAAATTCTTCCTGGGTAAAATTTTCTTCATAATCATGCGCGTATTTATAATTATCGCCGTAACCCAATTCTTTCATCAGTTTTGTCGGGGCATTTCGAATATTTAAAGGGACAGGTAAATCCCCTGTTTTTCTAACTAAATCCTGGGCTTCATTAATTGCTCTATAGGCCGAGTTGCTTTTAGGTGAAGTTGCCATATAAATAGTAGCTTCTGAAAGAATTATACGTGATTCAGGCCAGCCGATTTTATTTATTGCTTCAAAACAGGCATTTGCCAAAAGTAGTGCATTTGGATTAGCAAGACCAACATCTTCACTGGCTAAAATAACCAACCTTCTGGCAATAAATTTAGGGTCTTCTCCGCCTTCCACCATTCGTGCCAGCCAGTAAACAGCTGCATTCGGATCGCTGCCCCTTACTGATTTAATAAAGGCTGAAATGATATCATAATGCATCTCGCCATTTTTATCATAAAAGGCAATATTTTTTTGAAGTTTTTCTGTTACCAAATCATTAGTTATACTTACTTCTTCATTTGCTTCATTTGAAGTAACTAAATCAATAATATTTAGTAATTTTCTGGCATCACCTCCCGAATGCCTTATTAAGGCTTCGTCTTCAACAATGTTAACTTTTATATTTTTTAAATACATATCTTCCTTGAATGCTCGTTCTACTAATTTTAGTAAATCTTGTTTTTCAAGTGAATTTAATATGTAAACCTGGCATCGGGATAGAAGAGGTGATATTACTTCAAAAGAAGGATTTTCGGTTGTTGCACCAATTAAGGTAATTATTCCTTGTTCAACTGCCCCAAGCAATGAGTCTTGTTGAGATTTATTAAATCGATGAATTTCATCTATAAACAAAACCGGACTTGGATGATTAAAAAATTGTTGTTTTTTAGCTTTTTCAATAGTTTCCCTGACATCTTTTACACCTGAGCTTATTGCACTTAATGTGTAAAATGCACGGTTTAACTGGTTGGCAATAATTTTAGCTAATGTTGTTTTTCCTACTCCAGGAGGTCCCCATAATATAAATGATTGCAAATTTCCACTTTCAATCATTTTTCGAATAACAGCATTTTTTCCAACTAAATGCTGCTGACCGAGAAAATCGTCCAACGATTTTGGCCTAAGTCTTTCAGCAAGTGGAATAGTTGGGATCATTATTTTTTCTATAAAAATATTTAAATGTTGGTAAAAATCCTAACCGTTTAATCTAAATGAATTAAATCTCCGTTGTGCTTCAACTCTTTTTCAAGAATTGCAGGATTACCTTTGTAAAATACATTGCCTATACTCCATATTTTAACATATAACTCATTGCTTACATTTATTGTGCAATTATTTGTACCTTCATGAAAGATTGTTGCATTTTTACAATTTAAATCAATACAATCGATATTTCCCATTCCTCTTGTTCTTGTTCTTAATGTATTTGATATTCCAAAAATTTTATAAAACGTAGTGGAAAAAGAATGAGAGACAATACTTATATTGTCTGTATTTACTATTAAATTGAAACATCCTGCTCCATTAAAAGCATACAATAAGATGTTTTGAAAATAGATTGTATCATTGCAAGTTATATTTCCTGTTCCATGCGATTCAATGCGATTTAACCTGTTGGTAACATGAAATTCAATAAAAACCGAATCATGGTAACTAGCCCAGTTGTAGGGATTATTATTCCTTAAAATTAAGCTGTCATTAATAATTTCATAAGTTATATTTTTATGAAGAATTTTATTTGCTTTTATTGATAATGCATTAATTGTATCAGAAAATAGTTTAACATTTAAATCATCATTTATCAGTAATCTATGTATTTCAGGTAATGTATCAATTGTCATGACCTGTTCATCAGGTTTATCAATATAATGAAATAATCCGTCTTCTGAGCAAGACACCATTATTGCTGTTATTAATATTCCAATTATTGTTATATTTTTTCCAATTTTCATACTAAATTCTGACCACAAAAATATTCATACAAATTATAAATTATAAATTGTCAATAATCAATTGTATAAGTTATTCCCCAGCTCAAATGATCCCCTCTTAATAAATATGATTTATATGAAATGTTAAGTTTTAATCCTTTGTAAATCCTGTATCTAAATATTAACCAATCATATATTTTATTTCCATCAAAAATGTGTGCCCCCACATGGAATACAAATTCGAAATTTGTGAACTTAAAAGTATTTGAAACTTTAATACCAGTTTGCCGATTAGTTGTAGGCATAAATTTAATTTCTAATTCATGCAGACCTGTAGTATCAGAATTGTTAAGCTCATAATCAAAACCTAGTCCAACTGAATAAATCGGAGAAATTGGTTTTAATGCTTCAACCATAAAATCATAATAATGAAATCCATTATTTAAATCTTTACGTTGATTAGTGAATGAAATTGCAGTTGTAAACGAAAATTCAATTTTTTTCTTTTCTATTTTAATTATTTCTTCTTGATTAGAAAACTCATTAAAATAATATTTTAATCCTGCTTTTGAAGAAATAAGATTAATTCCTTCATTTGGAAGCTTTGTATTTCCGTTTGAAAAGTGAATAAATGATATACCGGTAATCAAATTCAGATTTTTATAGAGTTTAATTTGAAGATCAAATCCGCCTCTGATTGCTGCATCCAAATGCGACCCGATGAGTGTATTATCAGCATTCGTTAATCTATTATATGTTTTGCTAATATAGCACAGTCCAATTCCAACATGGAATCTCGGATATACCTTTTTTAAATTAAATAACTTCATATCAATAAAAGGTATGATGCCAACAATTGACCCTAATTCATTTTTATTTGAAAGGTTATAATAAAAAATAGAAAAGCCTGTTTCAGGGAATCCGTAATATGAATGCCAAAAAGCTGAACCATCTGTTTTTAATCCCACATCAACATTCATTGATTTTACATAACCATTTAATAAATGTTGGTATTTATATTCTTTATCAGGCATAAATCCATAAGTTGTATAAATAGAAAGGAAAGTATTCTCAGCAATTGCGTTATTTTTTGATAATCCTTTTAATCCAAAAGAAAGTATAATTAAGACTGATAGGAATAATTTGAAATTTGTGTTCATGATAAGCAGCAAATATAGCTAAAATAGGACTTGCTCTAAAAAAATTAAATGTAATTAATGTTCAAAAGAATTATATTACTATTAATTCTATTATTCATTAATTCTACAATTCTGTTATATGTGTTACTTTTTATATTATGGTTAAGAATTAATTATTCTTTTTATATTTTATATTTATTATGGAATTGATAAATTTTATTATTAAATTGATCTTAAAAAGAACAGGTAAATAAAAATTTTGATGAAACTCTTGTTTTTATTGACGAATACTATAAAAATATTGATGTTGAATTATAATATTTTATATTTTTATAAAATTAATTTTTACTTAACTTAATTAAAATTTGAACATTATGAAAACCCACAAAATTAGAACGTTACTTTTTTCCGGATTATTATCCATTTCATTCTTATCGGCCTATTCTCAAGCAGTTGATGAAGAGGTAGCATCATTCAGACTAAGCGATATTAATGGATATTTTGATAGCTATTTTAGCCCGTTTGCTACTGCTACAGCTGTGAGCATGGGTGGTGGCTGGTATAATACAGCCAAAACTCATAAATTATTAGGGATTGATATCTCATTAGTCTCATTATCAATTGGAATGGTCCCGGATGAGGATTTAATTGTAAATTCGGCAGATATTGAACTTGGAGGTGGATTGAATTTTAGCTCAACAGGTGATGTTCCAACATTTTCTGCTGGTGATGATGTTACTCCACCAGACATTAATATGCAAGTTGATTATACAAATAATACATATGGAATTGATCTCCATGAAAATCAAACTCTTTTTGCACCTTCAAAAGGGGCTGGATTACCTTTCGGTGGTATTGCACCTAATATGTTCCAATTAGGTATTGGATTACCAAAAGGAACAGATATTAAAGTTAGATTATTACCTTCAATATCTCAAATGGGAATTGAATTTAAAATGTGGGGTTTTGGAGTACAACATGATATTAAACAATGGATACCAGGTGTTAAAGATGTACCTATTTTACAACTTTCTGCAGTTATTGCATATTCGAAACTTTCTCTAAGTGCAAATTTCTCTGAAATAGATGAGTCATTAACTTTTAATCCAGCAAAATTTGAAGCGGTATCTTCTTTACCAGAAGCTACATGGTCCGATCAGTCTTTAGGGATTGATATGTCTTCATTAATTGGGCATCTTTTAGTTGGTATTAATATTCCAGTTGTAAATCCTTATCTTGGAGTAGGATTCAATAAGTATAGTTTTGACGGTGGATTAAGAGGATCTTATCCAGTTATCTCATTAAGAGTACAAGGAGACCCAACGGGTGTTGATGTTGTCAATACGATTGCTGAGTCTGAACCAGATCCAATTAATATTGATGTATCAGGAAATATGATGAATTTAGATGTCGGACTTAGAATAAAATTAGCAGTTATTACACTATGGGGTCAATATACTGTTCAAAAATATCCAGTTGCAACGGTAGGTCTTGGTTTATCAATTCGATAAATTGATAAAAAAAATATATTTTAAGCCGGATATCTTCCGGCTTTTTTAGTGTAAACCTCGGAGGTTTTTTATAATAAAATAAAAGAATTTTTTATACAATTAAAGTTATTATTATATTAAACTGTATTTTATACTCCTAATATTATAATAACGTGAGTTCGACATTATAAAACGATATAAATAATTGATATTCAATAACCCCGTCCTT
>CAZBZX010000041.1:0-15769 GCA_964496465.1 uncultured Bacteroidales bacterium | reverse complement strand
GAAGCTTTTCTTGCCAGGATACATTTAACATGGGGAAGCTATAAGAAGAATGGGCTATCTGTAGGTTCACAGGTTTTTGTTGCCGCTGATAATGCGGTAGCCAATAGCAATTTTGATTCTGCCATTTTTTATGCAAATAAAGTAATAAATAATTATAGCTATAAACTGTTAGATAAATGGTCAGATATATGGAGTATAGATAATATTTTAAATAGTGAAATAATTTGGGCAGTTAATTACTCAGACGATCCATCATATACACGCTCAAATTTAAGAAATCCCTGGGATGAAACTTTTTCAGAAACTCAAAAATATCCGGAAACAGAGTATAATGACCGACGATTGATTCAGCGTGATGGAGGTCACCAGGGCCATTTGATGTGGGAAGTAAGATATGAAAACCTTAGTTGGGGTGTGATTAGAGATGTCCGCAACGGAAGAGGTTTTCAACGATGGATGCCAACCAAATATTTCATGGACTTGTTTAATGAAGATATTGATCAACGGTTTTATGGATCATTTAAAGACACTTGGTATGCAAACGATTCAACTACGATCCCTCTCTGGCGGTTAAGAAAATATAGTGGAACTGAAATAGATACAATACCATTAACTCAAATTGCAAAACCAATGTTCAAAGTGGGCGATACTGCAATTTATTTCTCGAAAAAACCATTCCCTGAAAATAAAAAAGCGAAATGGAATCCTGATGATCAGTTTTATTTCCACCGGGATAAAGGTTATTTAGTAATTGATATCAACGATATGTATTTGCCTAATGGAGATCCGAACGATGCTATTATTAACAGACAATTTTATTTCCCGATTACAAAAAAATATATGGATTCAACCAGGCTTGAGCTTTCTCAGCAATTTAGTAAAAGGGATGCTTATGTCATCAGGCTTTCTGAAATGTATTTAATTGCTGCAGAAGCTTCTTTGAATCTTGGGGATGGTGCAAATGCTTACAATTCTTTGTTGGAAATTGCTAATAAACGGTCCTTATCAGGAGATGGTGCTGGCTTACTCTTAAATTATGGTGTAACAAGCGGAAGTGATATTACTATTGATTTCATGCTTGATGAAAGGGCCAGGGAATTAGCTACTGAAAATCTAAGGTTTTTTGATCTTAAACGTACAAACAAACTTATTGAAAGAGTACAAGCCCATAATTCAGATGCTAACATTCAGGATTATAATGTATTAAGGTTTATTCCACAGGAACAGCTTGATGCAGTATTTAATAAAAATGAATTTACACAAAATCCGGGTTATTAATATAAACAGGATGTTTAAATTCCTGAGAATCTCAGGAATTTAAACATCTAAATAATTTATAATTTATTAAGAATAATTATTCACTAAAACGCTAAAACAATGAAAAAACAGTTTTTACTTTTCTTAACTTTTTTGTTTGCGGCTTCAATTATGAATGCCCAAACCTGGCTAATTTATGATGCCAGTGAGATTCCTACGCAAAGTGACCCTGTTTGGGAAACAAGTTGTTCACCTCAGGGTCCAACCCATGTCGATAGTATTATCGAACAAGCAGATAATAATTTATTTTACTATCTGTCACATGATCTTGGAGCAAAATACTCCTTTAAAAAGGTTTTTGCTGACCAAACTAAAGCAGAATTTACTTTAATTGCCAGAATGAAGGGTATTGCAGGTATTGATACTCTTGACAGGCTATTTGATCTAGAAATCCGTAATGGAAATGCAAGTGTAGGCGAAAAATTATATGTTGGTTATGATGGCTCCATTGAACTAGCAGAAAATGGTGCTTCAACTACTTTAGATGGTAATGTAAACGATTGGCATATTTATCGTTTTACCATGAAAGATAGTATTGCAACTGTATATGTTGATGAAATTTCAACTCCTGTCCTTAGTGGTAAAACTTCTAAAGAAAGATCTGATAAACAAGTAGTAATAGGAGATTGCAGTAGTGCCAGTGAAGGCGCTATTATCGACTGGGTACTAGTTGCAGCTGATACAGCTGTTGGTCCTCACCAGGCTCCAATTCCTGATGAACTTTCTGTTCAGGTTGAAGGTAAAGATGGTGTTGGCGGCGAAATAATTTATTTGTCAAAACCAAGTGAAAAAGGTACTGATGGCATATTATATGACCAACAAGTAATTGATGATTTAAGAAGTGAAGGCTATAGCGTAAAAGTAACTTATCCATTAAATGATGATGGTGATGATTTTGATTTAAATATGTACAATACAGCCGACCTTATTATTGTAGGTCGTAATGTAAGTAGCAACCAATTTAAAGCTCCTGCTGCTGAAGTATGGCCTGAAGTTGAAACTCCCGTATTATTCCTTAGCAGTTACTTAATGAGAAACAGTAGGCTTAAATTTGTTAACTCAGGTAACGCAAAAAGAGAAACTGGTAGTGCCGATTCATCAAATATGAGCAGAATTACAAATGCTAAAGTTTTAGACCCAACTGATCCTGCATTTGCCGGAATTACACTCACTACTGATTCATTAATGGATTACATGACTTGGTTTTATGATTATTTAGGTTTAGGAATTGATACATTCGATGCTACAAATAATGGTAAAGCGCTTGCTTATATTTCTGGCGCTGACTCAGCAATTACAAACGGTAATTTATTAGCTGCAAGATGGATGCCTGGAGTTGAAACTTATACAGGATCTGGCAATATTCCTAAAGGGTACAGATCATATATTCAAATGGGAGGTGACGATTCCAGTACGCCTAAGGTTAAAAATTTTGCACAATATACGAGTGCCTCATACCAAATGATATTAAATGAAATTGAGTATTTAATGAAAGTTACATCAAATATCATTTACCTTACTAAACCAACTGAAGTTGGCACAGATAATATCCTATATGATCAGGCTGTAATTGATACTTTAACTGGCTTAGGTTACAATTTAACACTTGATTATCCTTTAGATGATGATGGCATTGATTTTGATCTTCCAGCTTATAATAATGCAGATTTAATTATAGTTGGACGTAATGTGAGCAGCAATCAATTTAAAGCTCCTGCTGCTGCAGTATGGTCTGAAGTTGAAACTCCTGTATTATTCTTAAGCAGTTACTTAATGAGAAACAGCAGGCTTAAATATGTTAATACCGGAAATGCAAAAAGAGAAACCGGTTCAGCCGATTCATCTAATATGGCCAGGATTACACAAGCTAAAGTATTAGATCCAGCTGATCCAGCATTTGCAGGAATTACAATTTCTGCTGATTCATTAATGGATTATATGACCTGGTTCTATGATTATTTAGGTGCTGGTGCTGATACTTTTGATGCAACAAACAATGGAAAAGCCCTGGCTTATATAACTGGTGCAGACTCAACTATTACAAATGGTAATATATTGGCTGCCAGATGGATGCCTGATGTTGAGACTTACACAGGATCAGATAATATACCAAAAAGCTACAGAACATACATTCAGTGTGGTGGCGACGATTCAAGTTCACCTAAAGTAAAGAACTTTGCTCAATATACACCTGAATTATTGTCGATGATAGTAAATGAAATGGAATATCTGATGTCAAAAGATATTAATAATATACTTGAAGTTATTCCTCCTGATACAATTTCAACTCTCGATTCCTTAATTCTTAGCTCAGGTACATTAACTCCGGCATTTGACTCTTTAACAACTAATTATACTGTAACTTTACCATTTGGAACTACTGATACTATTCAAGCAAGAGTAGTTACAACTAGTGAAAATGCAACAGTTGAAATCGTTGGTTTAACTGGATTATCAGGAAGTATAATAATTAGAGTTACTGCTGAAGATGCAGTTACAACTCTAAATTATATTGTAGCCGTTTCTATTGAAGCAGCTCCAACGCCTACTCCTACTCCTACTCCTACTCCTACTCCTACTCCTACACCAACACCAGGAACAACTGATATTGATAACGTTGTATCAAATTCATTCAATGTGTATCCAAATCCTGCTAATAATACAGTAAATATTCAATTGTCAGATATTCAAACAAATACTGAAATTAGTATTTACAATGTTGTTGGTGAAATTGTATATTCAAGTCAACTAAATATATTATTAACAACAATTGATATTAGTGGATATGAATCAGGAATTTATATAATTAACCTAAAACAAAATAATCAAAATAGTTATCAAAGGTTAATTATAGAATAAATTTTTCAAAATTAAAATTAATGTTTATTGTCAATCTGGGCGTTTGCTTAACAAGCAAACGCCTGGTGAGACAAATTAAAAATCTAAAAACAAACGTATGAAAACAATACTTACTTTTTTATTCATCTTTTTGCTATCTGTTTCTTTGGCATTTAGTCAAAGAATTACAGTAGCTGCAGGAGCAGGGACTTTAGATGCAGCATTAGCCGCAGCAACTGCTGGTGATACACTTGAGCTTGCAGCCGGAGGTACTTATCAAATACTAGAAAATTTAGTAATTGATAAAGAAATTATCCTAATCGCTGATGTTATATCAACTCTGCCTGGATTGGAAGGTATGCCAAAAATTGAAAATTTATTCCAGGTAAGCCCGGTATTTAAATTAAAAGATGGTTGTAATTTATCACTTATAGGTATTGATGTAGATGCTCAAGGTGGCGCCTATATATTTAATGCCCAGGGAGATACGGGTAAAATTCTTGATATTTATATTAACAGGTGCAGATTGCATAATACTTCTGATAATGTATTTCACCAAGCTGTAGATTTAAATGCTCAGGAAATTCAATTAAGAAATTGTGTAGTAAAAAATAGCTTTATTTATGATTCTGGTGAAGGCCATGGATTTTATACAAAAAGCTATGAAAGCGGCGGAACCAATGAATATGTTTTTGAAAATATCACTTTCTGGAATTTAGGACAACAATTAAACTGGATGAGGAATTACCCTGAAAGTGTTACGCAGAAAATTACTTATAATCATATGACAGGTTATAATTTATCAACCAGCACTGGTGAAAATAAAGAGATTATGGGAAATTCTGATGCAGAAGGTGAAGCAGTTTTAGATATTACTGTTAAGAATTCTATTTTTCACACACAGGTATCAACTAACGAAGGATCTTTTAAATTTGACAATACATCTGGCCGGCATACAATTTCAATAAATAATAATGTTCTTTTTCAACTGCAACCTATAGTTGATTTAGGAGGTACTATTGAAAAGGCAAGTAACCAGGAAGTTGACCCTCAATTTGCCGATCCAGCCAATGGGGACTTTACAGTTGGTAACACTTCCCTTTATGAAGCTGCTGCTGATGGAAAAATTATTGGAGCTTTATACTGGCACCCAGATTTTGTTGATGAAATGTGCGATGTAAATCCTGCCGGATGTGAAGATAATCCTGAAAGTATTAATTATTCAGAGCTAAATTCATTTTCTGTAAAAGTTTATCCTAATCCTGTCCAAAATGATGTAATGTTTTCATTTAACCTAAATAATGTAAGTAATGTATCATTAATTATTTACAGCATCGATGGACGAATGGTTAAAACTCTTACTTATACTGATCTACCATCAGGAGAACAAAATATATCTGTTAATACACAGCAACTCTTATCAGGAGTGTATTATTATACATTCTCAGCAAATAATAGGGTATCTCAAGGTGTATTAACCAAACTTAAATAAACACAAAGAATCAAATTAAAGAGGAATTAAAAAGTAAATGCGTTTCATAAGTTAAAAATGTGGCTGATCATATTATATATTAATTAGTATTTCAATGTTCTAATAGCTTTTTTATAAATTTTAATGGTTTGAGTTTGACATTTATATAACTAATTATTCTTTTTATTAGCTTGGTTTAGGAACAGTTTTAAATAATATTATAATTGACAGCCACATATTAACCTTTCTAATTCTTATTTTATAAATAAAATACCTACTAAATATTTCATATGATCCATAAAAAATATTTACGAAACATTCTCTTTATATTATTTTGGATATTTTTAATCTATTTAAACTACAATTGCACTACTTCTGATATCCGAAAAGATATTGATCAGGGATGGGAAAATGCTGATAAAATACTGTCAACAATTATAATTCCTAAATTTGCCGATAATATCTTTATTATCACTGATTTTGGAGCAAAAGGTGATGGAATTACTGACTGCTCAGAAGCAATTCGAAAAACAATACAAGAATGCAATGAAGCTGGAGGAGGAAAAATATTAATTCCTAAAGGGACTTATCTTACCGGACCTATTCATTTATTAAGCAATATTAATCTTCATTTCGAAGATAGTGCAAAAATTGTTTTTACTACAGATAAAAACAGTTATCTGCCCAATGTATTTACCCGTTTTGAAGGCATGGAATGTATGAATTATTCGCCATTTATTTATGCTTATGAAAAAGAAAATATTGCAATTACTGGTAAAGGGATTATTGATGGACAAGGCCAGACCTGGTGGTCGTGGAAAGGTCATTGGTCAGGTTCAATAGATTCCGGATGGAAAACAGGTGATACCTGTCAACGTAATGATGTTAGAAATTTAACTAAAATGGTTGCAGATGGTGTGCCTGTTGATCAGCGAATATTTGGTGAAGGACACTATTTAAGGCCAAACTTTATTCAGTTTTACAAATGTAAAAACATCCTTATAGAAGAAATTCAACTTATAAATTCACCAATGTGGAATATCCATCCTGTTTTATCAGAAAATATAACAGTAAAAAATATTACAATAAAAACCTACGGACCTAATAATGACGGGTTAAACCCTGAATCATCAAAAAATATTCTAATTGATAATTGTTTATTTGATACCGGGGATGATTGTATCGCAATAAAATCTGGAAGAAATGAAGATGGTAGAAGATTGAATGTATCAAGTGAAAATATAATAATACGTAATTGCACTATGTTTGAAGGTCATGGGGGTATCGTTATTGGAAGTGAAATTTCTGGCAATGTTAGAAATATTTATGCTGAAAATTGTGTAATGAATAGTCCTAACCTAGATCGTGCTATAAGAATTAAGTCAAATTCTTTACGTGGTGGTGTTGTAGAAAACGTATATGTCCGAAATATTAAAGTTGATCAGGTAAAAGAAGCTGTGTTAAAAATTAACCTCATGTATGAAAATGATAGTGGAAATAATAATCCTATTGTTCGAAATATATTTATTGAAGATTTGCATAGCTTTAAAAGCAAATTTCCAATCTGGATAAATGCTACAGACAAATTAATTGTTGAAAATATATACCTTTTAAATTGTACTTTCAAAGGAGTTGAAAAAGATAATTATATTGAAAATGGAACGAATGTGGTAATGGAAAATGTTACCATTGAAAAGAACTGAATTTTCCCTTTTTGTTTTAAATTGCTGATTAATCTATTGAATTATGAATAAGATTTGTAACACTTATAAAAAAAGGATTACAATGTTAGTCCTTTATTTATTTAGTTGTATCCTTTTAATTGGACAACAACTTGCATTTCCTGAAGCGGAAGGATTTGGAAAATATACTACTGGTGGCAGAGGTGGAGATGTTTATGAAGTTACTAACCTGAATGATAGAGGTGATGGTAGTTTACGTTCGGCAATTAACCAGACAGGCGCCAGAACTATCGTTTTCAGGGTTTCAGGTACAATTTATTTAGAGTCAACACTTGAAATTACAAGAGATAATATTACAATTGCAGGCCAAACTGCTCCCGGATATGGTATAACGCTTGCAAATTATAATTTTAGAATTAGTGCAGATAATGTAATTATAAGATATATTCGGTCTCGTTTAGGAGATACATACAATCAGGAAGCCGATGCATTTACCTGCACTGATTATAATAAAAATATTATCGTTGATCACTGCTCATTTAGCTGGAGCGTTGATGAAACTGCGACGAGTTATCAAAACGAAAACTTTACAATGCAATGGTGTATTATTTCAGAAAGTATGTACAATTCTGTCCATTCCAAAGAAGAACATGGATATGGTGGAATATGGGGTGGCAGCAAAGCTACTTATCATCATAATTTATTAGCTCATCACACAAGCCGGAATCCTAGATTCAACGGTGCAAGATATTCTTCTTCCCCATGGTACGAATTAGTCGATCATAGGAACAATGTTATTTATAATTGGGGATTTAATAGTGCCTATGGAGGTGAACCCAGCGAAATAGACGGTGTGAAAGCTCATATCAATATAGTTAAAAACTATTATAAACCTGGACCGGCGACTAGTGGTGGATTATTAGAATATAGAATAGTTGCCCCGGATGCTGATCTAAATTATGGATTTAGTGAATGGTATATTGACAGCAATTATGTATATGGACATCCGGAAGCTTCAGAAGATAATTGGCTCTATGGAGTGCAAGATATTACAACTTCTGATAAAGAAAGTATTAAAATGGATGAACCTTTCGAATTTGATATTACAACAATACATACAGCTGAAGAGGCTTATATAGCAGTATTGGATAATGCTGGTGCTATTTTACCCAGACGGGATACTATTGATCGCAGGGTTATTCGTGAAGTAAAAACAGGAACAGCAACTTATGGTGGAACATATGGTGCACAGCTTGGAATTATTGATTCACAGGAAGATGTTGGTGGATGGCCCGAAATGTATTCCGCATACCCTCCTGTCGATACAGATCATGATGGAATGACTGATGAATGGGAGATTTCAATGGGTCTTGATATAAATAATCCCGACGATAGAAATGAAGATCATGATAGCGATGGGTATACTAATCTTGAAGAATATTTAAATAGTATAACCGAATATCCTGCTTTTTTAATTAAAGCAACAGATTTCAAAGCCGAACTTACAAATTTAAATGAAATTACATTATCGTGGACAGATAATAATAATTTTGAATCTGGGACAATTATCGAAAGAAATGATACAGGAGTTTTTGTGATAATTGATACCATTCCTGCAAATATAGAAATATATACAAATAGTGGATTAAACTATGATAGTGAATATTCATACCGGTTAAAAGTAATTAGCTTAAATGATAGTTCGATGTATTCGGCTACTTCATCTGCACAAACAATAAGTCAAACAAGCGCTCCTACAAAAGCAACCTATCCCTCACCAATACATAATGCAGTAAATATTAAACAATCAACCATTCTAAGTTGGAAAAAAGGTGTTGGCGCTACTTCACATAAAATATACCTAAGCATAAATAATCCGCCGACATTTATTTCTGATTTATCAGAGACATCCTATAAACCGGATACTTTATGGCCAAATTGGAAATATTACTGGCGGGTTGACGAAGTAAATGAAAATGGAACTACAAAGGGTGATGTTTGGGAATTTTCAGTTCGTGCCCCTTTAAATGATAATCTAGTAGGCCACTGGCAATTTGAAGGTGGTTCATTTGCTTTTGATTCATCAGAATTTGAAAACCATGGTGTATATAATAATTTTGAATCCTCTTCTTTTACATGGGATGGAGCTATAAAAAGAGCTTTAATTTTTAATGGTATTGATCAGTATGTAAAAGTTCCTGATAGCTGGGAATTTGATTTCGAGAGTAATGATTTTTCAATAGCCTTTTGGCTAAAACAAGATCAAAACGAAATAAATTCATCAGAGGATATCCGATATATTATGAAAGGATCAATCGTGAATAATATTAATAAAAACCAATCAGGTAAACGATATGAAATTTTAAATAATTCAGCCAATTCAACGATTCAATTTACTATTGATGATAATGAAAATGAAAGTTCCGTTGAAGCGGATAATACAAATTTTATTGCCGGAAAATGGGTACATATAACTGCTATTCGAGAAAAAAGCAAAAAAAAATTGCATATTTATTTAAACGGTGAGTTAATTAATTCTTCAACTGATAATACCGGTGATATTGCCCAAAGTGAAGATTTATACTTTGGCTATTGTCCTGAAACAAATAGTTATATGGCAGCAAGCATGGATGATGTTCGATTTTATAATTATGCGCTTAAAGTAAATGATATTCTAAATTTAGTTGAAATGGGCCCAGATATTATTGATACCATTGATTCTACTGAGACTTCAACTGCAATCTCTAATTATTCAAAATATAATAACTGGAATATTTATCCAAATCCTTTTAATAATAATCTTTTTATTGAAAATCAATCAAATAGTAATTCTAACATAACAATCGAAATATTTACAATATCCGGTGTTATAGTTAAAAATTATTTGCTTACAATAGAAAATAAATCAGAAATGCTCAACCTTGATTTATCAAATATTAAGCCAGGTATTTATTATTTACGCATCAGAAATAAAGAATACCAGCAAATTCAAAAAGTTATCAAAATCAAATAAAGTAATATCCCTGTTTTATGGTTATAAAATTTAATCTAGTTCAAATTCTAATGAGTGTATTAGTTATTTGCTTTAGCATCAATTCAATTTATTCTCAGGAAAATTTGGAACAATCCTATTCTGAAATAATGGCAAATTCAATAATGGTTGAACATCCAACAACTTATAATGAGTGGGATTATGTAACCGGCACAGTGTTAAAAGGATTTTATGAGCTGTGGAGATTGACTAAAAATGAAGTCTATTTCAATTATATAAAAAATACAGTTGACGAGGTTATAAATGACAACGGTACGATTAAAGGTTATGATCTGGAAAGTTATAATATTGATGAAATAAACGAAGGTAGAATGCTTTTATTTCTTTATAAAGAAACAGGTGATGAAATATATAAAACTGCTGCAAATTTATTAAAACAACAATTAAGTCAACAGCCAAGAACGTCAGAAGGCGGATTTTGGCATAAACAACGTTACCCAAATCAGATGTGGCTGGATGGGCTATACATGGGCAGTCCGTTTTTGGCAGAATATGGAAAATTGTTTAGTATACCAGCTGACATTAATGATGTTATAAATCAAATATGTCTTATTGAAAAACATCTAAGGGATAGCACAACCGGTTTATTTTACCATGGCTGGGACGAAAGTAAAGAACAAGAATGGGCTGATTCAATAACAGGGCTTTCACCAACTTTTTGGGGAAGAGCAATGGGTTGGTACGCTATGGCTATTGTTGATGCGCTAGATTACATTCCTCCTGATCATATAAATAGAGATTCCGTTATTCATATATTTCAACGTTTTTCGATAGCTATAAAAGAATACCAGGATCAAGAAAGTGGTGTTTGGTGGGAGGTTATTGATAAAGCTGGACAAGAAGGCAATTTCCTTGAATCATCAGTTTCATGTATGTTTACTTATTCACTTGCAAAAGGAGTTCGTTTAGGATATATTGATACTGCATACATGAGTGTTGCAAAAAAAGCGTATAATGGTTTATTAACAGAATTCATTACTCAAAATAATGATGGAACAATTGATATTAACCAAATTTGCATAAGTGCAGGGTTAGGTTATGGAAGAGATGGATCATATGATTATTATGTTTATGAAACTGGAATTAGCACTAATGATGGTAAGGCCACAGGACCCTTTATATTAGCCAGTTTAGAAATGGAATATTCGCTCTTCCCTCCTCTTGACTTACGAATTGATTTATTTAATGAAAGTGAAATTCAATTATCATGGGTTGACCATTCAACAAGTGAAGACGGATTTATTTTGGCAAAATATAAAAATGAGGCATTAGACGAAAAAATTGAACTTGATAAAGATATAACAACCTATATAGATAATGCAATTGATCCATTGTCAAAATATACCTATTCTGTAAGAGCATTTACCATAAATGATACATCTATCACCTCAAATGAAATTACTGTTTATACACTTGGAGATAATGGAGCTCCAACATTAGCGTTTAAACCTTTGCCAGCAAATAATTCCCAACAAATTCCGGTAAATATTACTTTAAGTTGGGAAACAGGACAAGAAGCTACCTATCATTATGTGTATTTCGGATCAAATAATCCACCGTCATATATTGGCAATCAAACTGAAAATGTATATAAACCAGCTGATCTTGATTATGGAACCACCTACTATTGGAGAGTTGATGAAGCTAATGCAAAAGGAATTACACCTGGTGAAGTCTGGAGCTTTACCACAACTTCAAAACCTCATTTAGTCGGATACTGGAACTTGAATGAAGAAAGTGGAAATATTGCCGCTGATAATTCAACATATAATAATAATGGAACTTTTGTTAATGCCAGCAATGATTCATGGATGAATGGAGCGATAGATAATTCTATGCATTTTAACGGGATTGATCAGTATATAGAAGTTCCTCATAATGACATATTTAATTTCGATACAAATAGTTTCTCGATTTCATTTTGGTTAAAGCAAAATTGGAATGAATTAGACACACTAAAAGAATACAGGTATATAATTAAAGGATCGCACGTAAATAACACCTCATTAAGTAATTCAGGTAAGCGTTATGAAGTTTTTGCTAATATGGCCAACAATGAAATTCGATTTTCAATTGATGATGATGAAATAAAAAGCAGAGTTGTTACTGGTTTAGAAAACGTTATCACAAACGACTGGGTGCATATTGTAGCCATTCGGGATGCTGAAAGCAATGTTCTTAAACTATTTGTTAATAATCAATTAAAGTCAATAGCTATTGATGAAACCCATGATATTTCCCAGGATGAACCAATCTATTTTGGTTATTGTGAAGTTATGGAAAGCTTTTTATTAGGTAGTCTCGATGATATCAGACTCCATAATTATGCAATCACCAATGAATTAATTGACTCATTATTTAATATGAGAAACCAGGCGCCAGAACAAATAAATTATCAATTGAATAATGACGGACTATTTAAAATATATCCAAATCCAACAAATGAAAGTTTATTTATTAAAGCTATTAAAGAAATAAATCATTTTCAGGTATATTTGTATAATGCCAATGGATGCTTAGTAAAATCGGAATCAGCTTCACTTAATAACAATAATAATATATTAAAAATTAGCTTAAACGATTTTAAACCTGGCATTTATGTAATTCAAATCATAGCCAATGACAACTATTATTCTGAAAAAATTTTAATAACCCATTAAATAATAAGCCATGGTAAAAAATTATGCACTATTTATTTTCTTTTTATTGATTTGTTTATCGTGTAATCTAAGCAATAATCAAAAAGCAATTGATATTAAAGTCTTTAATCCTTCAGAAACAGACTATATCGATGCTCTGGTTACTATTGATATTAATAGTCTGCCAATCGATTTGAAATCAATACAAGATTACGTTTTAACAAAAGATTCCATTTATCCATTTCAATTATTAGATGATAATGAAGATGGGAAATTTGATAAATTAGTTTTTGTATGCGATCTAAAATCAGGACAGGAAGAATCGTTCAAAATAGTAAGAAAAAATAAAAACGATAAATTAGACTTTAAAAAAAGATCCTACGCTGAAATTTCTGTTAAAGAAAATGGCGTTTGGGAAATTATAACAAAAAAAGATGGTAATACGCAATATGAATATAAAGGTGGTACATTTAATAATGTTAAGTATTTAAGAGTTCCTGATGAACATACAGATCATTCAAATTATATAAGGTACGAAGGGGCTGGTTGGGAATCGGATAAAGTTGGTTATCGGTTTTACCTTGACTGGCGCAATGCAACCGACATTTTCGGAAAAAAAGTGGATACTATTGTACTTCATAATGTTGGACAAGATGGATTTGAGTCCTACCACGAACAAGGCGATTGGGGTATGGATATATTAAAAGTGGGAAGCTCTCTTGGTATTGGTTCAATAGCAACATGGATTGACAACAAGGCTGTAAGAGTTGAAAAAACCGATAGTATTATTAGTGAAATTGTTGAAAATGGAGTAATACAATCTTCTATTAAAACCAATTACTATGGCTGGGAAACAGAAGGTGCAAAGATTGATCTTACAGCAATTTTATCAATTCATGCAGGAAGTCGGTTAACAAAAACTGAGCTTATATTAAGTGACAAAATAAACAATATTTGTACAGGTATTGTAAAGCTTGAAAATACAGAAACTATAACTCCAAATGACAATACTGGCACCTGGACTTATTTTGCAACTTATGGAAAGCAATCTCTTGCTGATGATAGTTTAGGCATGGTAGTTTTTTATAAATCAGCAGACTTAACGCAAATTACTGAAGATGAGTATAGCCATGTAATTGTTTTAAAACCTTCTGAAAATAAAATTCAATACTATTTTGCTGCAGTATGGGAGCAAGAGCCCAACGGAATTAAATCTAAAAGTGAGTTTATTGAATATTTGAATAATAAAATAACTTATTTAAATACTGGATTAAAAGTAACTTTTTAAATGATTATTAATAATTCTAGAATTATTATTTCACTAGTCATTTTTAGTTTATGGCAGGTTGTCTTATCACAGGATTTTTCATTAACCGGATTTGCCTCTGTAAATGCCAATGATTATAATGGGACAATCGGTGGACAAGGTGGAGATACTGTAACTGTTAAAACTGCTATTGAATTCATAAACGCAATTAAAGATAAAAATGATAATCCTTTAATTATTTTTATTGAAGGGTCATTAACAAATCCTGAAAATCTAAGCATAAAATATATTTCTGATATATCAATTATAGGCATAGGAGACAGCGCTGAGTTGAATGGATTTGGTTTAAGTTTACGAGAAGCAAATAATATTATCATTAGGAATCTAAAAATTCATCATGTATTGGCAAATTTAGGTGACGCAATAGGAATAGAAAATTGTCATCATATATGGATTGATCATTGCGAGTTATATAGTGATATGAATCATGATGTAGATTACTATGATGGTTTATTAGATATTAAGCATGGATCGAGCTATATAACGGCTTCGTGGAATTATATTCATGATCATTATAAAACATCATTAATTGGTCATACTGATAATGAAAGTAGTATGGAAACTGATACTGCAATGAGAATCACCTATCATCATAATTATTTTGCGCATACAAATTCCAGAAATCCAAGTTTACGATATGGCTGGATACACGCATACAATAATTATTATGACAGCATAGGCTATTACTGTATTGCATTAAGAAAAGGAGCTCATGGGATTATTGAAGCTAATTACTTTAATAATTCAAAAATTCCTGTTACTACTACTTTTGGTGATGCCCCTGATGGTTATGCCTGCCTGGATAATAATAAATATACAGGGATCTCATCAGAGGATAATAATGATATTTCACAAACCGATTGCTCATGGAGTTTACCTTATTTGTATACGACTGATGATATATCAGAAATTAAATCACTTGTAACAACATTTACCGGAGTTGGCATAATTGATACAGTGCGTTTATCGGACAATTATTCGCTTTCAGTAAATGTTGAAGGAAGCGGGAGTGTTAACCCAAGTTCAGGAAAATACCTGGAAGAAACATTAATTGAATTAATTGCAATTCCAGAAGAAGGATGGGAATTTGAAAGCTGGTCTGGGGATTACAATGGAACTGATGATACTTTAAAGATTACAATTACTGGTGATATAAATATAGTTGCTAATTTTAATCAAATTATAGAAACAACTTTTCAACCTGACTATGCAAATGAATATCGGATAAAATGTTATCCAAATCCTTTTTTTTCAAATGCAATTTTAGAATTCTCATTACAAACAAATTCATATATTAAAATTGAGTTATATGATATCACAGGATGTTCTATTCGTAGAATTGTTTCAGATTTATATTCATCAGGTAAACATACAGTTACTCATGAGAATAATCGTATAATGAATGGTCATAACATATGTAAAAAGTCGTTTTACAAAAAATTA
>CAZBZX010000040.1:9508-15821 GCA_964496465.1 uncultured Bacteroidales bacterium | reverse complement strand
CCCGTTATCCAGTTGGGTATCTAACCAAATTTCACCATCCAGGTAGTCAATTATATTTTTAACTATGGCTAAACCTAATCCCATTCCACTTGTTTTAGTAGTAAAGCTTGGTTGAAATAATTTAGGTTTTAAATCATCCGGGATTCCTTTGCCATTGTCTTTTATTTTTACGGTAACGTCTATATTATCGTCCTCAAGTGAAATTTCAATTAACCCCTTCTCACTTTCCTTTAGATCAATTGCCTGAATGCTATTTTTGATCAAATTAGTAAATACCCTGATCAATTGTTCTTTATCAGCAAGTACAAATATCGATTTATCTTTATCACAAATAAAATGAAAATCAATATTATCATAATTTGTAAATAAATTCAAACATTCATTTATTTTTTCAACCAGGTTAACTTTCTCATTTATAGCCCTTGGCATTTTAGCAAAATTCGAAAATTCTGTAGCAATAAAGGTTAAGTGATCAATTTGTTCAATTAATGTTTTTGAAACTTTATGTAAATAATCATCCCAGTTTTCTGCCTTATCATCCCATGCCCGCTGTAAATGCTGTATACTCAGTTTCATTGGGGTTAACGGATTTTTAATTTCATGGGCAATTTGTTTAGCCATTTCCCGCCAGGCAATTTCTCGTTCGGTTCTGGCAAGTTTTTCAGCACTAGCAGCCAATTCAGAAACCATACGGTTATATTCTTTTATTAAACCTCCAATCTCATCCTGGCTATCATAGTCTATTTGTTCATTGGTATATTTTAAACCAATATTCCTGAATTTCTCCTGAATTAATTGTAACGGTTTTGTTATTTGATTGGAGACAAAAACAGCTATTAAAATAGAAATAGAAATTAATAATGTATAAATATTTATTATAGCTACAATTAAAGTATATATTTCTTCACTTAACACATTTTGCCTAATAAAATAAGGTAAATTTAAGTAGGCCAATAATTTATTATCCATATTTCTTATGGGGATATAGGCCGAATAATAAGAAAGTTTACCAATTTTTTCTTTATGAATAAAGCGGGCTTCCTTATTTATTATTAAATGATAATAAGCTTCAGAATTAATTCTATTACTTGTTAAATTATTTTCAAATATTTCTGGTCGTGATGAAGCTAGCAGATAACCTTCGGAATCATATATATGAATATCGCTATAAAATACATTTGAAAACTTCCGAAGTAAATTGGTTAAATAATTCGACCATGATTCGTCTATAAATGGCTCATAACCAATTTTTTGCTCCAGTTCAACTAATACGGATTGAATTTTTTCTCTTAAATTCTCAAATTGCCTATTCTCATTTTGGACTATACTATAATAAATAGTACCCCCGGCCATAACAATAAAGGATAAAATTAAAACCGAAATGATTGAAAATTTAATTCTGTTTTTAAAATCATTTTGTATTCCAAAATAAATAATCTTACGTCTTTTACTAAATGCTAATATCACAATAAGTAAAAAGAAATAAAGAACAAAAATATATGTAAATGAAAGGATTACGTTAAGAATACTAACCCTTGGATAGCTTAAAATAATAATATTTTCCTTATCAGGCTTATAAACTAAATGATTATATCCCTCTTTTTTTATAAATATAAAATCATCTGTCGAATCAGTAACCTCACAAGCAAACTGGCAAACTAAACTATATGGATAATTCCCGGATTGTGAAATGAGCTGGCCATTATTATATTTTGCATACGAATATTTCTTTAAATATTTGGGCTGATTGTAATTTTCTTCTATAAGCAACTCAGGGTAACCAAGCTGTTCGCCAGCTAATTTTGAATCAAGTGATATAAAAAGTGATAATTCGCTGTTAAAAATTGTTGTATCATAAGCAAATATCCCGATATAAGATATGCGACCATTTTTGTTATCTAGAAAATAATACTTAGAATTTGGTATTTGAATTCCCATATCATTTACCATTTCCTGGAAAAATTCATAACATGGAACTAATTCATTCGAATTTTCGATTAATAAATCCTGATAAGGATCGCAAATAGTTAATTGAAAATCATACTTTTTTAGATACCCATTATAATATATAGATGATAAATAACTATAAAGTTTATAAGTGTTTTCAAAAGGCGAATTGAGAAAATTAATAATAAAAGAATCTGTTTGAATTTTATTATAAGATTGCTCTAGTAATAACTCCCCAATATGATCCCTTTCATTGGCCAGATTTATTGCAATAACTTTACTCTCTTTTTCAATTTTATGCGCCGTATTCATTTCAATAAACACCAGGGTAAATAATGAAATTATTAACGAAACTGCTATTAAAGAAGTAAAAGTATATTGTTTATAATAATATCTTATCCTTAAAAGAAACAAAAATAAAACGATATAGAATAAAATGCTATATAGTGCAAAATTTGAGTTAAATATTCTCCAGATTATTGAATAAACTATACAGATTATTATAAATGTAGTAACAATTTTCTTATACGAATAAGAATCAATAAAAAGTGAAATTAATTTATCTGAAATTAATATTAATGATATAAACAATAAGGTTATAATAACAAATCCCAATAAACTAAACCTGCTGATATTTAAAATTTTATAAAACTCAAATGATATTGTTGAATCATATACCAAACATTGAAATAAAACAATAAGAAGGTTAAAATAAAGCAGTACAATAACTATCGATATATAAAACCTAATATCAATTCTGGCATTTTTTATTGAATTAATTGATAAATGTTGATGAATAATAAAAGTAATAAATAGTAAAAATACCGTATGAATTAATAAATCGCCAAGTGAGGATACCCATATTGAACTTGAAAAATAGTCGGGGTTAAACAGCTCAGAATTTCCAATTATTGAAGGAAAATGGTATTTTAATAATAAATACCTTATTAAAAGTAAAATAGCAATTATAAATAGGATTAGAACATTTTTATTAGCCGGAATAATTGATTGATTTAAAATTACATATAAAAAAAGTAATAAGAATGCCACTGATAATGCATATAATATAATCGATAAATGAAGCAAAAAAACATTATTATATGATTTATCATCCGGAATAAGTGTGCATAGGTATTCCTTGTTTATATCATGAATTTTTATTCCATTAATTAATGTATCATTTGTTATTCCAGTTTCAGATGGTAATTTAAAATCTGAATGGAACTCATTTTTTAAAAATTTATTGGTATATGGATATACCCTCTTAACTAATGAGAGAGTAATTATTTTAAAATTATTAATGCTATCAGAATTAATCAGGAACCATCCGTTTGGCAGTTCCTGACAAGTTTCATTCTTTGAATTTAAAATAAAATCATTGTCAACAGGTAAAGAATTATCTGACCAGAATACTAATGAATCGTTAATATATATTAGAAATATGAGTTGCTCTTTTTCGAAGGTTTTGCTATTTTCTTTCAAAAATGTGTATAGTTCTGTGTTGTGGACATTTTCATGAATAATCTGCTTAATATTTTTAATTACACTTAATGAAAAATCAACTTTATTCTGAAAAATCTTTTCAATATGGTTTGAATCAATTTTTTTATGCTCAAATTTTGAATATTTATTTTCAAATATCCGAGCATTAAAAAATAAAATAATACATAAAATGATATAAATATATTTTTTCACTTTATTATTAATTATTCATGATGATAAGGCTCTCCTTTAATTATTGAAAACGCCCTATATAATTGCTCTAAAAAAATTACCCGAATAAGTTGATGCGAAAATGTCATTTTAGATAAAGAAATTTTCTCATTGGCAATTTCGTAAACTTTACTTGAAAAACCATAAGCTCCACCAATAATAAATACCAAACGTTTAATCGATAGACTCATTTTTTTCTTTAAATAATCAGAAAAACCAACAGACGAATATTGTATCCCTTTTTCATCCAAAATTATAATAAAATCACCTGGTAGAATTTTCTTTTCAATTAGTTCGCCTTCTTTATTTTTTAAATACTCAATGTTTTGTTTTTTTGAAAATTTCTGATCAGCAATTATGACTTCTTCAAATGAAACATAATGCTTAAGGCGTTTGACATACTTGAAGAGCAGCTCATTTACATTAAAATCATCTGTTTTTCCAACTTGTATTAATATTATTTTCATTAACAATACTATTTTATATTTTTCGTAAATTTGGTTAATTATCTTACAAATAAGATACCATTCAATATTAATTATGGTAATATCTTTACAAACTTAATTTATAAAAATAATGAAAGTACAAAAACATATTACGTTTACGGCAATTATATTTATAATTGTATCCATGCAAATCTTCTCTGCCAATAATTTCTCTACCGTACCTGATAATATTTTAGAAGCATTTAAAACTGGCAATTCGAAAGCTTTATCTGTAAATCTAAGTACGAATGTTGAAATGGCAATATTAGATAATGAAGGAATTTATAGCAAGGCACAGGCAATTCAGATATTGAATAACTTTTTTCAAAAATATCCGGTAAAAGAGTTCAATTTTATTCATAAAGGAGGTAAGGAAGGTAGTAAGTATGCAATTGGTGAATACCTAAGCAATAATCAAAAATTCAGAATTACTATTTACTTAAAGAATATTGATGAAAATCCCATAATTCATCAGATTAGAATACAATATGATAATAACTAACGATAAATACCTTGATAATTTCATACAATCCTCTTTAGAAGAAGATGTTGGAGATGGCGATCATTCATCGCTGGCATGTATTCCTTCTGATGTAAAAGGAATGGCTGAATTGATTATAAAAGAAAAAGGAATATTTGCTGGTATGGAAGTTGCCCGTCGAGTATTTCATAAAGTCGATGAATCAATAATATTTGACCCTTTTATTAATGATG
Source organism: uncultured Bacteroidales bacterium (assembly GCA_964496465.1). Lineage (GTDB taxonomy): Bacteria > Bacteroidota > Bacteroidia > Bacteroidales > CAYFUP01 > CAZBZX01. Next base: position 10,962 of record CAZBZX010000040.1, on the reverse strand, counting down.
GCGATATTATATCGCCTGGTGATATTGCTTTTACTGTTGAAGGTAACACACAATCTTTATTAAAAGCCGAGAGACTGGTATTAAATATTATTCAAAGGATGAGTGGGATTGCTACTCAAACATGCAAACACGTAAAAAAACTTAAAGGTTTAAAAACAAAAATTCTTGATACAAGAAAAACTACGCCAGGTATGCGTATGCTTGAAAAAGCAGCTGTTAAAATTGGAGGTGGAAAAAATCATCGAATGGGACTTTATGATATGATTATGCTAAAAGACAATCATATTGATTTTGCCGGAGGTATTGAAAAAGCAATTGATGCAACGAATGCCTATTTAATAAAGACGAATAAAAAATTAAAAATTGAAATAGAAGCAAGATCAATTTCTGATGTAAAAAAAATTTTAAACCATGGTAATGTAGATATAATTTTACTTGATAATTTTTCTATAGAAGATACAAAAAAAGCCGTTGAACTTATTAATAATAAATTCCAAACAGAATCCTCAGGAGGAATAACAATAGACACAATCAAACAATTTGCTGAGTGTGGTGTTGATTATATATCAATTGGTGCTTTAACACACCAGATAAAAAGTTTAGATATGAGTTTAAAAGCTAAAATGAAATAATATGGAAGACCTAAGTAAAATTGGAAGTGAATATGGAAAATATGAACTTGAATTTAATAAAGTTAAGAAAAACCCGATAGAACAATTTAATATATGGCTGGATGAAGCAATTACCGCCAAAGTATCAGAACCCACTTCAATGATCTTGTCTACTTCAACTACAGATGGAAAGCCCTCTTCAAGAGCATTGCTTTTAAAAGAAATTTACAATGATACTTTTTGTTTTTTCACAAATTACCAAAGTAAAAAAGGAAAACAAATAGCTGCAAATCCATTCGGTTCTCTTTTGTTCTTCTGGTCTGAATTTGAAAGACAAGTTATAATGGAAGGGGAAATAAAGCTACTTCCAAAAGAAAAATCGGATGAGTATTTTCGAACAAGACCTGAAAAAAGTAAAATTGGGGCTTGGTCATCACCACAAAGCTCAGTTATACCGAATAAAAAGTATATTGAAGGAATGCAAAAAGAATTTGAAAAAAGATTTGTCAGGATTCCTGTAATTAGACCTCCACATTGGGGTGGATATCAATTTATTCCTTATTCAATTGAATTTTGGCAAGGAAGGCCTAATAGATTACATGATAGGATATTATTTACAAAAAATGAAAACGGTGATTGGGACAAACAATTATTAGCCCCGTAAAATCAGTTAGTTATATTTTTACACTAACTCACTCAATTCATAAGAAAAGTTTTTTATTACCGCATTTTTTTCTATATTGCAATTTCACAATATAGGTAATTTTTTAATGGAAAAGTTAGAATTAGAATATACAATAAACTCATCTCCAAAGGTATTATTTACAAGACTAAGCACTCCTG
>CAZBZX010000040.1:861-9498 GCA_964496465.1 uncultured Bacteroidales bacterium | reverse complement strand
TGGATTGTCGGAATGGTTTGCAGATGATGTGAATGTTCAGGGAAAAATTTTTACATTTATTTGGGAAGGTTCTGAACAAACTGCTGAATTAGTTGCAAAAAAAGATAATAAATATGTAAGATATCATTGGCTTGATGATGATACAGATAAAACTTACTTCGAATTTAAAATTAATATTGATGAACTAACAGGAGATGTTGCCCTGGTAATTACAGATTTTGTAGAAGAAGATGAAATTAAAGATTCGGTTGATTTATGGGATTCTCAGATAACTGAGTTAAAAAGAGCTATAGGTTTGTAATTCTCCATATTAATTCCACAATCATTTAGAAAATAAGTTATTTTTGTATTCGTTATATAATAAAAATTTATTCACTAAAGTGAAAAAATTACATCTTTTTGTTATACGTGCATACATAGGTCCTTTTTTTCTTACATTCTTTATTGTATTGTTTATTTTATTAATGCAATTTTTATGGAAGTACATTGATGATCTTGCAGGGAAAGGGCTTGATGGGAGTATTATTGCAGAATTATTAGCTTATGCATCAGCTAGTTTAGTTCCTATGGCACTCCCATTAGCGATATTAATGGCCTCTTTAATGACATTTGGAAATCTTGGAGAATATTATGAATTAACTGCATTAAAAGCCTCTGGTATTTCACTCCAAAGAACAATGTTACCTTTAATTATTCTTACTATCTTTATTAGTTACCTGGCTTTTCTTTTCTCAAATCATGTGTTACCTTTTTCCAACCTGAAGATGAGAAGCTTATTATATGATGTAAGACACCAGAGACCTGAATTACAAATTAAAGAAGGAATATTTTATAATGGAATTGAAGGTTATAGTATTAAAATTGGTGAAAAAGATAAGAAAACAAATCTTCTAAAAGATATTATGATTTATGATCATACGGATAAAATTGGTAATATTAAAGTAACTCTTGCCGATTCGGGGTACATGAAATTAACAGCCGATCAAAATAATTTGATGGTATTGTTATACAATGGTTTTAGCTATACAGAGAATCAGGAACTGGATAAAAATCAAAATAGAAGAAATCCTACATATCCACATCGAAGGGACAAATTTAAGAAAGAAACTTTTTTCCTGCCCCTGGATGGTTTTGAATTTAATAGAACGGATGAAAGACTTTTTAAAAATCACTACCAAATGCTTAATCTCAATCAATTGGAATCCGCAGAAGACTCTCTTCAAAGCATATATGTCAGGAGACAGGATGGGTTTAAAAACTCTTTAATTAAATCGAATTTTTATCGTAAAGAGAATAAAAATGCGGTTAGAGATGAAAAAATTCCAAATAATACTGATACTTTAAGAGTTACCTTTAATGTCGACAGTGTATTCAGATCATTGTCAAAAAGGGAACAAAAAACTGCTATAAATCAAGCTTTGGTATATGCCAGATCAACAAAAAGCTATATTACATCCACAAAATCGGAGCTTGAAAGCAGAAATAAATTAATAAGAAAACATCAAATTGAATGGCATAGAAAATTCACTTTATCATTTGCCTGTTTTATCTTCTTCTTTATAGGGGCACCTCTTGGTGCCATTATTAGAAAAGGTGGACTAGGTATGCCTGTTGTTATTTCGGTACTATTCTTCCTTTTATATTATATGGTATCAATTACTGGTGAAAAATTCGTGCGCGAAGGAATGATGGCTACATTTAATGGAATGTGGTTATCTTCTTACATTCTTTTTCCACTGGGAATTTTTCTAACCTATAAAGCTACAACCGATTCAACTATTATGAATCTTGATACTTATTCAAATTTCTTTAAGAAAATTTTCCAAAAGCAATTGATGATTAATTATATAGCAATGCCATCAAAAAATATTCAACAACCTGATATAAATAAAGAAGATTTAGTTTTATCATTAAGGTCGTTAATATTTAATTCTCGCAGATGCCTGGTTGAAGCTGATTCATTAATTCAAGTTATACTTTTTTCCTATAGTTTTCATCTAACAAGTAATGTAAGGTATGTAAAATTTAGTCAACAATTCAATGATACCATTAAATCATTACTTAATAGCAAATATGTGGAAATTGAATATTTCACAAAATTGATAAACGAATATCCATTCTTTGATGTATTCAGAATGAAGCATCAAAGTAAAAGCCTTATTTATTCCATTCTTTATTATGTCTTTTTTCCATTAAAAATAATTCAATTAGCTGCAGGTCTCATTAAAATCCAACTCTTTAAAAATAAATTCTCAAGTGTTATTAATATTTCACAAGAACTAATTGCGGTTATTGAAAACCCACTGTCATATCAAAAATTTTAATTTTTCATGAATATATTAATCCTTAGCAACAAGCTTCCTTATCCTGCAAAAGATGGAGGATCAATTGCTACTTTAAATCTTGCAAAAGGATTAGCTGAAGCAGGAAATAAAATTTGTATTCTTTCATTAAACACTATTAAGCACTATTTTGATATAAAAAAAATTCCGTCTGAATTAATTCAAGTAATTGAATTTATTGATGTTAAAATCAATACTAAAATAAATTTACTCAAATTAATTTTCAACTTATTATTATCAAAAAAACCATATATAGCTGAAAGATTTAAATCAAAAAAACTAAAAATTAAACTCCAAAAAATCTTAAAAGAAAGAAAAATTGATATTGTGCAAATTGAAGGACTTTATATGTGTCAATATATACCCTGTATAAAAAGTGTGAGTTCGGCAAAAATCAGTTATCGGGCGCATAATATAGAATCGGAAATATGGAGACAAATTGCTAAAAATTCAAAAAATATAATAAAAAAGTTATACTTGAAAATACTGGCAAATCGAGTTAGGAAGTTTGATGAATACTATTTAAATAAATATGACTTTTTAATTCCTATTACTCAAGTAGATGCAAAAAAGTACGCTTCTCTGGGTGTTAGATGTCCAATACATGTTTTGCCTGCCGGAATTGATGTTGAGAGAATTGAAAGTTATAAATCGAATAAAGAGATAAATTCAATATTTTTTATTGGAGCATTAGACTGGATTCCTAATCAAGAAGGATTATTGTGGTTTTTAAAAGAAGTATTATGTAAAATAAAAAATATTGATTTTTATATTGCTGGAAGAAATGCGACCCAAAATTTTATCAAAATATTAAAAAATTATAATTTGAACTACCTGGGTGAAGTTGAGGATGCATATGATTTTATGGCATCCAATTCAATAATGGTTGTCCCGCTTTTTTCAGGTAGTGGAATGAGAATTAAAATTTTAGAAGGTATGGCCATGGGTAAAATTATCGTATCAACTTCACTTGGTGCAGAAGGAATTGAATATTCTGCAGACGAAAATATTATTATTGCTAATAATGCCCAACAATTCATTGAAAAAATATCAATGCTAAATACCGATAATGATTTGCGACAAAAAGTATCTAAAAATGCTAAAAAATATGTTCATGCTAATTTTAATAACTTTAATTTAGCCAAGTATTTAAACAATTTCTATCTTTTACATCTCGAAAAAATGAATTAATTGTATGATTTTATTTTTAAAAATATTATTCTGGTTATCATTTTTGGCTATTTTTTTTTCTTACGCCTTATACCCTTTATTATTAAATATTTTAACATTAAATAAAAAATTAAATAAAATTACTTTTACTACCGCTGAAACATTGCCTCTTGTTTCTATTCTAATATCAGCTTATAATGAGGAAAAAGTAATAGAGAATAAAATCGAAAGTATTTATAAAAGTAATTATCCTGAGAATAAATTTGAAGTCCTGATTGGATCTGATGCTTCAATCGATGAAACAAATAATATTCTATCAAAGCTGACTAAAAAATATAAGTCATTGCAAATTTATATTTTCAATGAAAGACAAGGAAAAGGGAATATAATTAATGAGCTGGTGGACAAATCAAAAGGTGAAATACTGATGATTACTGATGCAAATATTATTTTTTCTGAAGATGTAATTTTCAATTTGGTAAAGCATTTTAAAAATAAAAAAATTGGATTGGTTGATTCGCAGATAATAAATACTGGTCTTGACAAAAGCGGAATATCTATCCAGGAAAAATCATATATAACACGCGAAGCAAAAATTAAAAATAGAGAAAGTATAATATGGGGTTCAATGATGGGCCCATTTGGTGGTTGTTATGCCGTAAGGAAAAATCTTTTTGAAAGAATTCCTAAAACCTTTTTAGTAGATGATTTTTATATAAATATGCTTGTTTTAGATAAAAAATATAAAGCAATAAATGACCTAGATGCAATTGTATATGAGGACGTCTCAAATGATCTATTTATTGAATTCAAACGGAAAATAAGAATTGCAACCGGGAATTTTCAAAATTTATTTCATTTCATTCATCTATTATGGCCACCATATAAAGGTATAGCTATAAGTTTTTTTTCACATAAAGTTTTAAGATGGTTTGGTCCGTTCTTTATGGTCTTATTTTTTTCCGCTAATCTATTCTTATTTAATTTTCAAGCATATAGATATATCTTTTATTTTCAATGTTTTATAGCATTTTTACCTTTATTTGATTTTTTTATGAGGAAAATAGGAATTCATATTTTATTTTTGCGGTTTATTACACACTTTCTTAGCATGAATTTAGCAATGCTAATAGGTTTTTACCGATTTATTATAGGAGTACAATCAAATGTCTGGCAACCCACAAAGCGAAACCAAGGATAGATTAAATACAATTGAAGAAGCAATTGAAGATATCCGCCAAGGAAAAATAATTATAGTTGTTGATGATTACGATCGTGAAAATGAAGGAGATTTTGTTTGCGCGGCAGAGTTAATTACTCCTGAAATAGTAAATTTCATGGCTACCGAAGGTCGAGGTTTAATCTGTGTTGCCTTACCTGAATACCGATGCGATGAGCTTAATTTAGAATTAATGGTAGGAAAGAACACTGCTATTCATCAAACCGCTTTCACTGTAACAGTTGATTTGTTAGGACATGGCTGTACTACAGGTATTTCTGCCAGCGACAGGGCAAAAACAATTAATGCACTTGTTGATCCAAATACAAAACCTGAAGATTTAGGTCGTCCAGGACATATTTTTCCATTACGTGCAAAAAATAGAGGAACTATCAGAAGAGCAGGACATACAGAAGCTGTAGTTGATTTAACACGTTTAGCTGGATTAAAAATTGGGGGAGCTTTAGTAGAAATTTTAAATGAGGATGGTTCAATGGCTCGGCTTCCTAAATTAATAGAAATTGCCGAAAATTTGAACTTAAAAATAATTGCCATTGAGGACCTAATAGCATACATACTTAAAACTGAAAGCCTTGTAATTAAAGGTGAAAAAGTTAAGCTGCCAACTAAATATGGTGAATTTGATCTTATTCCTTTTAGGCAGGAAACGAATAACCTGGATCATGTTGCTATAATTAAGGGAGAGTGGACGAAAGATGAAATTGTAACTGTTAGAGTGCATTCTTCATGCGTAACTGGGGATATTTTTGGCTCATTGCGATGCGATTGTGGCGATCAATTAGTTAAAGCATTACAAATAATTGAAAAAGAAGGCAAAGGAGTTGTTGTTTACCTGAATCAGGAAGGAAGAGGTATAGGCCTATTTAATAAAATTAGAGCCTATAAACTTCAAGAAGAAGGTGCTGATACGGTTGAAGCAAACCATGAACTTGGGTTTGCTGCTGATGAAAGAGATTTTGGAGTAGGAGCTAACATATTAAGAGAACTTAATTTATGTAATATAAAATTGCTTACAAACAATCCTGTAAAAAGAAAAGGTCTTGAAGGATATGGAATAAAAATTGTTGAAAATATACCTATTGAAATTGAACCAAACGTTCATAATCAATTTTATTTACAAACTAAAAAAGATAAAATGGGCCATTTCCTTGATTTGATCAATTATAAAAGCAAGGAAGAATAAGAAAATTTAAATTTTCTTTAATAAAATATTTTCTTTTAATAATTTCACTACTTTTTGAAAATAAAGAAAATTCTTAAAATTGGCTACCCCCGTGGCAAGCCACGAGGAATTATTTAATTAAAAACTCTAATTATGATTTATTACAAGCAGGTTATAGGAAAAAAATGTTATCTATCTCCTATAGATCCTGAAGATGCAAATCAATATTGCGAATGGTTTAATGATTTAAGTTTAACCATAAATCTGGATTCTACATTTTCAATAACCCCTGATGTCGAAAGGACTATTATAAATGAATTAAAATCAGGAAACAATAAAATTTTTGGAATTATTGATAGCAAAACCGACAAACTTATTGGAGGTGTGGGTTTACATGATATTAATAATTATAATCAAACTGCAATGTTTGGTATTTATATAGGTGATAAATCCTTTGTAAGTAAAGGGTATGGCGAGGAAGCAACAAAGCTGATGCTGGATTATGGATTTAATATTCTTAATCTTCATAATATTTATTTATTGGTATATGAATACAATAAAAAAGCAATTGAATTGTATAAAAAAATTGGATTTAAAATAATAGGTAAACGAAGACAGGCAAGAGTATTTGCTAAAAAAAGGTACGATATTGTATTGATGGATATATTGGCAGATGAATTTGAAAGTATATATATAAATACATTAATGAGATGATAAACAATCAATATATGGTTAATTATTCTTTTTTTTCTGTTTACTTTAGACTGTTTAATGTTTAACAGGTTCTAATCCTGTCCAAACCATTCTTTAAATTCATTTACTTTTTCACGGCTAACTATTATTTCTTTCTCAAATTCATTTTCTAACTTTATTTTTAATCGACTGTTCGAATAAATAATTACATCAGTTATAAAATCTATGTTAATTATAAATGACCTGTTTACCCTATAAAATAATGCAGGATCAAGAATACTCTCTAACTCTTCCAGCTTATAATCAATAACATACTCTTTACCTTTTGCAGTAAAAATAGAGACATTTCTTCCTTCAGCATAAAATAATGTAATCTTATCAGTCGTAATTGATTTAATATGCTCTCCCACTTTAATCATGAACCTGTTCTTAAAATTCTTTTTAAAATTTGCCAGAATTTCATTTATTTGCTCATATTGAATCCGTTCTTTTTTATCGGGTAGGTTTTCTTTTAAATTTCTTAATTTTTCAAGACTATTATATAAATCACTATAATCTATTGGTTTTAGCAAATAATCAATACTATTTACTTTAAATGCTTCAATGGCAAATTCATTATAAGCAGTAATGAAAATTACTGGTGTATTAATTCTAACCTGTTTAAAAATGTCGAAACTTACGCCATCAATTAATTGAATATCCATTAATATTAAATCAGCTATATGTGGATTATCATTAAACCAGTCAACTGATTTTGCAACACTGTCGAGAATTCCTACTATTTCTATGTCCGAATCATATCGGTTAAGAAACATTTCTAATTTTTCGGCAGCTGGTTTTTCATCTTCAATAATTAATACTCTCATGGTTTGTAAATTATAAAAGTGTACAATACGAAATCAATTATCATTTCCTCATTCCAATTCTTCAACTTTATCTAGTTTCAATAATGGTATTTTTACTATTTCGTATTTATCATCAATTTTTTCATTTATAATAATTTTTTCTGAGAAGAAGGAATATGCTTTTTGAATACCTTCAAAATTTAATACAACTGATTCAGGAATTTTTAGTTTTTTATTCGAATTACTTTTAATTTTAACTGTATCACTATCTATTGAAATTATAATTTCAAGCGGAAATAAATTCGAAATTACATTACTTAATACAATGTTTTCAATAATTCGTTGGATAGAACACGGTATAACATTTTCCATGAGCCGAAAATCAGGAACTTCATTTTTTAATATAATATTATGATTGAACCGGATATTTATTATGGATATGTAGTTTGTTACATATATTAATTCGCTACGTAAGCTAATTAGTTCCCGTTTTCTGTTATCGAGAATATATCTGTATACAGTTGAAAAATTATGGATATAATTATCAGCTTCTTTAACCTCAAATTTCATTAATGAAATTATTGTTTCAAGTCCACCATATAAAAAATCAGGATTTATATCCCGCTTAAAAGCTAACAATTCCAACTCAATATTCTCCTTTAGAATATTTTCTTTATTTAACTGCTCTTCATTCTTAATAGTAAGTAGGAATAAACTAAAATATAATATATTGTAAAAAATAGAAGAAATTACAAATATGATATTAAACGTAATTAGTTCTGTTGAATAACTTGTAAACCCAATATAAAGCTTATAATACAATGATATTATTATCGAAACAAATAATATTGAATAAGCAATCCCAATAGAAAATTGTAATAAAGCCCTGAGTTTTAACCTAGATTGAGACGGGCATTTTTTATTTAAAATTCGAATCGTATTTCTTAATCCACTAAATAATAAATAAGTAAGAAAAATAACCAACATCGCTTCCTGACTAAAAAAGTTATCTTTTAGCATAGAAAGGCTATCGAAAATCATTAAAATAAAAATATAAATTATTGTACCATAAACTGGTGGCACAATAATTCTAAAGAATAAGTTATGTAATAAAATATCTTTTTTCAATTATCTATTGTTTATTCTGATTCAAGTATTTTTTTAATCTTATTATTATTCGAAAAA
>CAZBZX010000040.1:0-851 GCA_964496465.1 uncultured Bacteroidales bacterium | reverse complement strand
AAAGATGGAAGAAGATCATAACCTCACTTTTTCAATTAATAACGTATCTTATAATTATTCGAAAAATTGAACACATTCTTTTTTTCCAAAAAACTTTCATTTGCTGAACTAATTCTTAAAACGGGTAATTTTACAATAAATCTTTCATTTTTATCTATTTGAATATCCTTATTTGTATATAAACTATATCTTCTCTTAATATTTTCTAATCCAACTTTATGCGTTTTATTATATACCGGGTTTTGAATTAAATTATTCTCAACATTTACATAATATGGTTTAGTCAACAAATTGTTACTCACAATTATATAATTATTATCATACACAATTTCAACTTTTAATGGATTATCTTCGCTAATGGTGTTGTGCTTAATGGCATTTTCAACCAGCATTTGAATACTTAAGGGTGGAATTTTTGAGTCAAATAAAGTTTCTGGTAAATTGACATTAACCTGAAAAGCCTTTTCAAATCGAATTTCCATTAAAAATTTATATGCATTTACAATATCAAGTTCTTCTGATAGATTGATTAAATTGCGATCGTACTTATCTAAAATTGATTGATAAGTTACAGCCAATTTTCTAATAAATTCTTCAGCTATCTTAACATCCCGATATATTAAAGATGAAATTGTATTTAATGAATTAAACAAATAATGCGGACTTAACTGACTTTTTAAGGCATCGAATTGCAAGTTTAATTGCGTGCGCTTTAATTTAGCTCGTTCAATTTGTCCTTTTGCATATTGAATAAATGAAAATAAAGAAAAATCAATCAATGTATAAAATAAAATGGTCGTAAATAATACTACATAACATTTAATTATAGTTTCAATATGACCAGAATAAAA
>CAZBZX010000039.1:0-15930 GCA_964496465.1 uncultured Bacteroidales bacterium | reverse complement strand
TAAAAAACTCTTATGAATCAGTATTATAAAATTTTTGTTATAGATTATAAAAATGCCCTTATCTAGGAAATGGCTCTTTAGGGCGGGGAAAGAATTAATTAGGATTAAAATGATTTTTGGATTAACAGAAACCCCGCCTTAAAGGAAGGGGCAAATAAAACTAAGATAATTTATATCGAACTCACATTATTTAAGAAATAGTAAATAAAACTAACTATTTAAAATAAATTTCGTTTTAATATTAGATTAAATTATGTAATAATTAATACCCTTTCGAATAAATCCTTGTCGAAAGAGAATATGTTATCTAAATAAATCGTAATCATTTTGTAATATTGCAAACTACTAAAATACCTATATGATATGAATATTTATCCTTCTTACGTAACAATTAAGAAACTAGCAAATCTATTAATTTGTATTATTCTTATAACTTTTTCTGGTAATTTATTCTCACAAGAAGATATCACCATATATTCTACTGATAACGTTCCAATTATTGATGGCATCATTGAAGGTTTATGGAATGATTACCCTTCACAAAGTCTTGAGAATATTCTGACAGGTACGATTTTGTCTGATGCCGATTTTTCAGCTGAGTTCCGGGTAATTTGGAATAGTTCATCTTTATTTGTACTGGTAGATATCACAGATGATACAAAGGTATTTGATTCGGAAGATATTGTATGGCAAGATGATGCAATTGAAATATATTTAGATATAAATAATGATAAGTTATCTAGTTATGGAGAAAATGATTATCAATATTCTTTCAGACACAATGATGCAACTATACATACCAACGCAAATACTGCTGGTATTGTTTTTGCTGAAGGCAGTAAAACCGGTGGTTATATCATGGAAATTCAAATTCCATGGGCAACTTTAGGACTATTATCAGCCGAATCAGGACAATTGCATGGTTTCGATATACATGTTCACGATGATGATGACGGTGGTGACCGTGACGCAAAGCTTGCCTGGTACACTACTGTAGATGAATCGTATTTAAATCCCAGCTTGTTTGCCACAGCCATTCTACATGGTACATTTGTTCAAGTTTACAGGGCTGAAAGACCTTTGTTTTCAAAGTCTCATGGATTTTATACTGAGCCATTTGACCTAACTATTACCTCAGCAATCCCTGGAGCAGAAATATATTATACATTGGATGGTTCCGATCCAAGATATTCTTCAACATCAACAATAAGCAGTTCTCCGACAATATTACGTATTGATCCAACCAGTGCAACAAACAGGGGTCAAACTCCTGCGGTTGTGGTTAGAGCTTCTGTTATAAAAGAAGGATATGACTTTAGTAAAATCGAAACACAAACCTATATTTTTATTAATCAAGTTAGAAACCAAACTGATAATCCAGGTCACGATTGGCCTACAACTAACATTAATGGCCAGGAAATATCCTATCATGTTAGTCAGGATGTTATAAATGACGATAGATATACTGATTTATTAGACGAAGCCCTCACTGAAATTCCATCATTTTCAATAGTTACAGATAATAGAAACTTATGGGATGCTAATAAAGGAATTTATGTTAATGCATTGGAACATGGAGCAGCATGGGAACGACCAGCATCAATTGAATTAATAAATCCGGATGGAAGTGATGGCTTTCAAATTGATGCCGGAATAAGAATCAGGGGGGGGTATAGTAGAAATGATTTTTTTCCAAAGCATGCATTCCGTTTATTCTTTAGAAATCAATACGGTACTGGCAAATTAAATTATCCTCTATTTGATGATGAAGGAGTGAAATCATTCGATAAAATTGATTTACGTTGTTCACAAAATTATGCATGGAGCCGTCCTGGTGATAATAATGAATTGAACACATTAAACAGGGAAGTATTCTCTAGAGACTTACAATTCTCAATTGGTCAACCTTCAACAAGAAGTAAATATTATCATTTATATGTAAATGGAATGTATTGGGGTGTGTTTCAAACCCAGGAAAGATCAGAAGCCAGGTATGCTGCGTCCTATTTTGGTGGTAATGCCTCTGATTATGATGTTGTAAAAAGAGGAGATGGAGGAATTGAAGCTACTGATGGCACTCTTGATGCATGGGAAGATATATGGAGTTTTTGCCAGGAAGGTTTTGTAGACAATGACAATTATTACGAAGTACAAGGACTTAATGCAGATGGAAGTCGGGATACTTTATTACCTGTTTTATTGGATATAGACAATCTTATTGACTACATGCTAATCATTTTTTACACTGGTAATTTCGATGCTCCAGTTTCAAAATTTATGAGCAATACTGGCCCTAATAATTTTTATGCTATATATAATCGAAATGGCAAAACCGGATTTAGATTTTGGGCACATGATGCTGAACATACACTAATAACAAGAACTACATGGATAGCTGATGGTATTGAAGAAAACAGGGTTAATATTGGTGAGTCAACTGAAGGAGACCTAATGACTTGTGATAATTTCAGCAGCTTTCACCCACAATGGCTTCACTTTAAATTATCAGATAATGTAGAATATGCTTCTCGATTTGCTGATAGAGCTTATAAATATTTATATAATAATGGAGCAATGACCCCGGATAAATTATCTGAATTATTTATTTCCAGAACTTATCAATACGATACCGCGATAATAGCTGAATCAATGCGATGGGGAGATTTTGACATTAGTCCATCGAGAACTAAGGATGATGACTGGGTACCTATTGTAAATGAAATTATGGATGAATGGTTTCCAGCTCGTACTAATATATTAATTCAACAGCTAAAAGATGTTGATTTATTACCTGCCATTGATGCACCTGAATATAGTAATAATGGAAATACAATATCTGAATCTGAATTAGAGGTTGAATCTGGTTATAGTTTAAGAATTTCGAATCCCAACCAAAATGGAACTATTTATTATACAACCGACGGAACAGATCCAAAAGGAAGTGCAGGAGTTGTAGGAAATACTGCGATAAATGGCACCAATCAGGCAAATATTACTATATCGAAGACTACAATCATAAAATCAAGAATTAAATATGGCTCTGTCTGGAGTCCTTTACATGAAATAAGTGTAATAAACGATGAAGATTTAAGTGGATTACAATTAACTGAAATTCATTATCATCCACTAAATTTTAATGATTTAGATGATAGTGAATTAGAATTTATTGAACTTAAAAACACCTGTAATTCTGATATTAACCTAACTAAAGTAAGTTTTACAAATGGCATTATTTATACATTTAATAAAGAAAAGGTTTTAGCTCCTGATGAATTTGTAGTGATAGCTTCAAATGCTATTGCTTTTGTGAACAGATATGGTTTTAGTGCATATGATCAATATGAAGGTCAATTAGAAAACGCAGGTGAAAAAATTACCTTGCTCGATCCAACAGGAGACACAATCTTTTCAGTTCGCTATAACGATAAGTCGCCCTGGCCTAAATCGCCTGATGGTGCAGGATTTTCTTTAGTGCCGCTCAACAATGATATAAATGCTGATTGGAATTTAGCTGAGAATTGGCGTCCTTCATCTGCAGTCGGTGGGTCTCCAGGTGAAGACGATCCGTTCATTGATATTCCAATAATTTATATAACTGAAATATTAACCAATTCGGATATGCCTGAAACTGATGCTATAGAATTATATAATCCAAACAATACAGAAGTTGATGTTGGAGGATGGTTTTTAACAGATAATCGAGGGAAAAGTCAAAAATGGCAAATTCCTTTTAATTCAATCATTCCAGCCAATGGATACAAAGTTTTTTACGAAGGGCATTACGAAGGAGATATATTAACTTATGCTAATTACGAATTTGGTTCTTCATTTTCACTTAATTCTTTTGGCGACGAAATTTACCTGTTTTCAGGGAACAGCCAGGGTGATATAACAGGTTACGAATTTGGGTTTGATTTTGCTGCATTTGAAACAGGTGTTTCAGTTGGAAAATATGTTATCTCAACTGGAGATATACATTATGTAGCTCAGAAATCCCAATCACTTGAAAGTGAGAATAGCGGACCTAAAGTGGGCCCTATTGTTTTTAACATGATAAACTATCATCCACAAATTAATGATTTTGAATACCTTGTGCTGTTAAATATTTCTAATAACAAAGTTAATTTGTTTGATGAAGAAAGTAAGGTTCCATGGGAAGTTGGCGGATTAAACTTTGATTTTCCTGATTCATTCTCACTTGATGCCGGAGAAACGGTTTATTTGATAGAATCATCAATATTACCAGCTGATTTTAGAAGTTTATATAACTTAAGTGTAAACCAAAAAATATTAAATTATCCGGGAAATATGGATAATAATGGAGAGCGTTTAAGCTTAAGAAAGGCATTAACTCCATTTTATGATGACACACTTTATATTGAACCATATGTTTTGATAGACAGGGTTAAATATAACGACAATGATATTTGGCCAGATGCAGATGGAAATGGATATTCACTTGTCCGAAAAAATATTGCAGGTTATGGAAATGATCCGGATAACTGGATCGCTACTCCACCTTCACTTAGTATTACAACATTTGCTTTAACTGCTGGCGTTCAAGGAATTCCATACAACCAACAATTAAATGTAATAAATGGAAATGCTCCATATACATGGAGTATAGAAGGGACTTTACCGACAGGGTTAGAATTGGATTCAACAAAGGGAATTATTTTTGGTACTCCTGATACTATTGGTGAATATCCTTTAACCCTTCAGGTAGTTGATCAACAAGCTAAATCAGATGAAATAATTACAAATTTAATAATAGCTGCAAATACTGCTCCTGTTGCGATTAATGATAGTTTGTCTATATATTCAAATATAAATGGGACAACTGCTGTATTGCTGAATGATGAAGATAATGATAACGATAAGGAATATTGGAATATTATAATTATCACCGGTCCTGCAAACGGAACATCATACATTAATAACGACAATTCAATTACATATATTCCAAATGATAATTATACAGGTTTAGATCAACTTACATATGAAGTTTCAGATATAGGTGGAAGTTCACAAGCAGTATTATTTATTGAAGTTTTAGAACAGGTTAATACTTTTGAGATTAGTGTTTTAGGTTCAGAAGATGATGGTGAAGAAGAAATTGGTTCAGGTTCTGTTAATATTACAAGTACTGACCTTGAATTAGTAAATGATCCCAATCTCACTAATGGTCAAATTATTGGAATACGTTTTCAGAGCATTTCTATACTTCAGGGGGCTGTTATAAATAGTGCCTATATTCAATTTCAAACTGATGAGGTTTCTTCTGACGTTACATCATTAAATATAAAAGGGGAAGCTGTAGATTCTGCTTTCAATTTTGTTGATGGAAATATACCTAGTATTAGGAATAAAACAACTGCATCGGTTAATTGGAATCCAGAAGCATGGAATGTTGAAGGTGAAAGAACAGAAATTCAAAAAACAACAGATATTTCTACCATTGTTCAAGAGATCATTAATCGTGTTGGATGGAAATACGGAAATGCCATGGCTTTTATTATTGATGGCACAGGGTATCGTGTTGCTGAATCTTTTGATGGTGATCAAAATGGTGCTGCAAAATTAATAATTGAATATCGTTCACAACCATCTGACGCTATTGCGCCTATTGCGGATGCGGGAAAAGATCAATTGATTGATAATGGTAACCTGGTAAAATTAGATGGAACTAATAGTTACTCATTAGATGGAAGTTTAATTAATTATAACTGGATAATTGATCAAAAACCTTTAGGAAGCGAAGCTACTCTTTCAAATGTTTATAGTTCAAATCCATCTTTTACTTGTGATAAAAGTGGTTTATATAGAATTATTCTGTACGTTGATAACGGATTGATTAACAGCAATACCGACACCGTATATATCACTGCTTCAAATACAATTCCTTTTGCTATAGCAGGTTTAGATCAAAACTCAAAAACTAATACCAAAATATTCCTTAATGGAAGTTTAAGTTACGATCAAAACGGGGATTCGATTAGTTATTTATGGAACTTTGAATCCAGACCTTCTGGAAGTACAGCATCTATATCCAGTATATCAGCTGTTAATCCATGGTTTATTCCCGATGTAAGTGGCACCTACGAAATAAGCCTTATAGTTAATGATGATATAAGTAATAGTCAGGTAGATTATGTTACAATAACTATAATTGATAATTCTATTCCTGTTGCTATTGCTGGTGAAGATATTGTTACTATTGTTGATAAGATAGTTTATTTATTTGCCGGGGATAGTTATGATAATGATTTGGATGGATTGACTTATAGATGGAAATTGGTTTCAAAACCATTAGGAAGTCTAACCTTAATTTCAGACACAACTATTTTAAATCCAACTATTACTCCTGATAGTGAAGGAGATTACATTATAAGCTTAGTTGTTAATGATGGTTTAATTAATAGTAGTTCTGATATAATTACAATAACTGCAAATCTTAATTTAGCCCCAATCGCAAATGCAGGGCCTAATCAGGAAACTGAAATCGGTAATGTTATTAGACTAAATGGTTTAGACAGTTATGATCCTGATGGAAGTTATATTGAATATTTCTGGAGTATAATTTCACAACCATCCGGAAGTGATATCGATATAATGGGTGTAAATCTATCAAATCCATCAATTACTCCAGTAATACGTGGCATATATACCTTTAGTCTTATAGTTTTTGATGGCAGTAGCTACAGCTCTGCTGATGAAGTAACAATTACTGTTAACAATAACTTGACTCCTATTGCTAATGCTGGCGAGAATATGGAAATAAAGGTAAATGAAATTATTAATCTTGATGCAAGCGGATCATATGATCCTGAAGGAATTAACTTGACCTATAAATGGTCAGTAATATCAAAACCTGCACGAGGTATTTATTATATTTCAGATGCTGCAGTTATTAAACCTGGTTTCACTGCGGGTGATGCGGGTTCATATGACTTACAATTAATAGTTAATGATGGCTTTCAAGATAGTAAGCCGGATGTTGTTACCATTACAGTTGTTAGCTCAAATTCAATTGAAAACATTTTTACTGATATTACGTCAATACAAGTTTATCCAAATCCATTCAAGGACTGGTTAAATATTAAATTTGAAGTTATTGATCAACAAGATGTAACAGTGCAGATAATTAATTTTTCAGGAACTGTTGTTTACAATTCAAAAATTGAGAATTTGGATAGAGGAGTTCAAACATTGAATTTAGAAACCAATTCCTTAAATTTATCTGATGGACTATATCTAATATTAATTAAATCAGGATCAGGAGAAACCAATACAATTAAAGTAAATTATTCCAGTAAATGATAAATTATTTATGATTAATTAATAGCTAATTAAAACACATTTGATATCAGAATAAAAAGATAACCCTGATTCCAAGATAAATTGGGAACAGGGTTACAATAAAAAATTAATTTTCTATTGACTTAATTCCGTTTAAAGCAAATTTTAAACAGTATAAGTTGTTGAAGCCGTATCACCTCCCCTACCAGTCCAATTTGTATGAAAAAATTGTCCTCTTGGTTTATCAATCCTTTCATAGGTATGAGCACCAAAATAATCTCGTTGTGCCTGAAGTAAATTAGCCGGGAGTTTTTCTGTTCTATATCCATCATAATATCCTAATGCTGTGGTTAAGGCAGGAACAGGAATGCCATTAATTACAGCTTCAGCTACTACTTTTCTCCATCCTGCCTGAGCATTTTGAACAACATCTTTAAAAAATGGATCTAATAACAGGTTCGATAATTCAGGATTTTTATCAAATGCTTCCTTAATTTTTCCTAAAAATATGGAACGTATAATGCATCCACCTCTCCACATTAAAGCTATTCCACCATAATTTAATTTCCATCCAAACTCTTCAGCTGCAGCCCTCATTAAAGTATAACCTTGTGCATATGAAACAATCTTTGAAGCAAATAATCCATACTTCAAATTCTTAATAAATTCTTTTTTATTCCCGTTAAATTTTGCTTGCGGGCCAGATATTTCTTTTGATGCAATTACTCTTTCATCTTTAATCGAAGAAAGACATCTTGAAAATACTGCCTCACCAATTAATGTTAATGGTATGCCCAAATCTAACGCTGCAATTCCAGTCCATTTACCTGTGCCTTTTTGTCCGGCAGTATCTAAAATTTTATCCACTAAAGGTTTGCCATCTTCATCTTTAAAGGCAAGAATATCGCGGGTTATTTCAATTAAATAGCTATCTAATTCCGTTTCATTCCATTCTTTAAAAACCTTGTGCATTTCATCCGCTGACATGCCTAATAAATCTCTCATTAATTGATAAGCTTCACAAATTAATTGCATATCGCCATATTCAATTCCATTATGCACCATTTTTACAAAATGACCAGCGCCATCTTCTCCTACCCAATCGCAGCATGGAGATCCATCTTCAACTTTTGCAGAAATAGACTGAAAAATTGGTTTCACATGTTCCCATGCAGCTTTTGATCCGCCAGGCATAATAGATGGGCCTTTTAATGCTCCCTCTTCACCGCCTGAAACGCCAGTCCCAATATATAGTAAACCTTTGCTTTCAACCCATTTTGTTCTTCTATTAGTATCAGAAAAATGCGTATTTCCACCATCAATAATGATATCACCTTTTTCTAAATGAGGAACTATCTTTTCAATAAAATCATCAACAGCCTGTCCTGCTTTCACAAGCATCATAACCTTTCTCGGTCTTTTTAATGATTTTACTAATTCTTCTATTGAATGTGCCCCAATAAAATTTTTCCCTTTACCTCTTCCATTGATAAAAATATCTACTTTTTCTACTGTTCTGTTATAAACTGCAACAGTATATCCTTTACTTTCCATGTTTAATACTAGGTTTTCGCCCATTACTGCTAAACCTATTAAACCAATATCTGCTAAATTTTCCATAATTATAAGTTAATATTAAGTTTTAAATGTTTATAATAATCTTTTACAATTTCTTCCATTACAAAGTTAGTACGTATACCTGTAATACCAGTGGAAGGTGATCTTCCATTTCCGGATAGTTCATTTACTATCTCTTGTATAAGATAATATTGAATATGTTGTGGTTTTTCATAATAAAAATCCTTTTTACCAGATTCATTTACAAGAACAATAGGGTCAAAATCAAAACAAGAAAATGAAATCATCCCTTTATTACCGGTAATCTGCATTTTATCACAACCACTTTCAACAGATGATGCAAAACACCAGCTTCCAGTTCCAACGACTCCATTTTCAAAAACAAAACTGGCAGAAACAGTATCTTCGGCTTCATATAATTTTCCAATATTTTTAGCAATTCCTTTTACCTCCTTTATAGGCCCAAATAAGTAATCAAAATAATCAAGCTGATGAGAAGCAAGATCGTAGAAATGACCCCCACCAGCAATTTTAGGTTTAACCCTCCATGGCAAATCATTACTTTTTTCATTTTGGGTATGCGATTTAAAAAGTTTTATACAAACTGTTTGAGGTTTTCCAATCTCATTATCATCAATAAGTTGTTTAATTTTTCTAAATCCGGGCAAAGATCGCCGATAATATGCAACGAATAAAGGCTGGTTATTTTTTTCAGCTGCTTTTACCATTTCTTCACACTCTTTATAATTCCGGGCCATTGGTTTTTCTACATAAACAGGCTTCCCCGCGTTCAACGCTTTTATTGTATATTCAGCATGAGTATCAGGTGGTGTAGCAACATAAACTGCATTTATTTCAATATCATTTATTAGCTCATCTGCATTATCGTACCATTTTGAAACATGATGTCTTTTCGCATAGTCAGAAGCTTTTTTAGCATTTCTACGCATCACAGCAACTAGTTCAGAGTTTTCAACTTTACTAAAAGCCGGGCCGCTTTTAATTTCTGCAACATCACCACATCCTATTATACCCCATCTGATTTTATTCATAAATACTAATTTACAAACCTGTTTTTACTTGCCCATAATCCTAAAGCCGGATTTGAAATATAAAATATCTCTTCATCATCAGACATTTTATTTATTCCATCTTTTAATACTTCAGGATTATATTTTTTTATTATTTCATTGTATGAAGTATAGCTAAAATTTGCCTTCTCAATTTCTTCCTTTGTTAATTTACCTGGGCAATAGGTAATATTAAACCTGCCTTCTGAAGAACCATGAATAAGATGCGCTGCTGCACTTAAGTTATTTTTCAAATCATCATTTTGATCAACCAGTTCCAATATTTTTTCTGTCCCAACATATCCATATTTTCGAATTAAAGCGTCAATACCTTTATCCTCACCAAATTCCTTAACTCCTGGTGCAATTACAATCAATTCTCCCCCATCTTCAATAGCCATCCTGGTTCTGTAAATGCTTTTATTTCCTAGCCATGTACTTTTAAATTCTTCCGGATCAAGATAAACAACCACTTTCTTTAACGGCTTATCAAGCATTTTAAAATTCTCTTTTAAGCTAAGCTTTGAAGCTTCATAAAAACAATCGGAATTCTCGCTGGCATAAATACCCTTAACCCCAAGTTTTCCATTATTATTTTTTCCAACAACAGTTTGAATATATACAATTGGTATGTCTTTTGCATAATGTTCTGAAGCATAATTTAACATTTGACGTACCGGATTATCAGCCCTACCCATAATTCGTTCCATACCATAAACGGCACCTAAATAATGACTTTTATTAATCCCTTCAACACCACCTACACCAACAAAAATATTTTTATTGTAATTGGCCATTCCAATAACCTCATGTGGCACAACTTGACCAATAGATAAAATAAGATCGTATCCCCCATTAATCAATAGTTTATTGGTTTGAGCCGGCCATGAAAACCCCGCTTTCCCTTCAGAAATTTTATAAATAAATTCTGACGGGACATCTCCCAGAGTTACAAGATCTTTTCGCCAATCATGAATTTGAAATAAATTTCTTGGAATCTTACCAAACATTTTCTCCAATTCATTTTCAGACATTGGGGCATGCGTGCCCAATGCAGGCAATATATCAGCCAATTTATCCTGATAGACTTCATATACATGCTGTGTTATTATTCCTGCAAATGAATGATATCTGGTATAATCCGGCGGAATTACAAGTATCTTATTTTTAATCCCCAATTTCTCTAAAATAGAATAAATACTATTCTTTAATTCTATTTCATTGAGACAATCATTATTATCAGTTTCTTTTGAAAAAATCATATTATTTATTTTTTCCAGGGTGGCAATTCAGGTAAATACCCCTGAAATTCTACAATTAAGTTTTCTTCATATAATCCGGCAAATTTTCCTGTGAAGAATCTTTCAAGACCTTCATTTTTTAATCTTTCCCATGAGTCTTCTTCATGTCCTGGATTAATCGGGAAAAATAAAACGCCATTTAATTTTGCAGCTTTTAAATCTCCTGGGGCATCACCAATCATTAAAATTTTATCATCAGGATATTTACCTTTGGCTGCTAATGTCAAATGTTCTGTTTTTGTACCATATTCCTGCCCGGCAATTATTTTTACATATTTTTTAATGCTATTTTCTTCCCATTCTCTAATTAAGGCTTCAACAGGAGTTTGTGAAACAACAATTGAATCAGCCATCTTGGTTATTATTTTTAAACAGTCTTCCACATGTGGAAAAGGAGCAATACCATATACCATATCAGCAATATCAACATTTACTTGTTTCGACCATTTAAGTGTAAGATCTATCATCTCATCATTAACTGCTACAGCATATTTTTCCAACGCCGGATTACCTAATTTTGATTCCTTTTCAACCCAATCAATTATCGATTGGATATTAGGAAAATTAAAACTGCGTGCTATAACTTCTTTTCTATCAGCCAATAATTTCATGGTTTCAATTAGAGTAACAAACCGGTTTGCACCTCTTGTTTTAGAATATAAATTGGCAAATTCCCATGTTTCGCGTGCATATTTCGATATTCTTTGCAATTCAAAATATTTTATCAAATTCGGACAAAAACACTCTTTCTGCTTTATTTCCATTGTATCGAAAACACAACCATCTGAATCAATTCCTATAAAAAATCCCTTTGCTGGTAGTAAATCTCTTAATTCTTGCTGTGGATTATTTGTCATTTGTTGATTTGTTGATTTGATTAAATAGCTTCCAAAGTATAATCAAGTAATTTTTTTTCTGCAAATACAGGTTTAATTGCGTAAAACACCGCCTGCCATTAATAATTGGTACGCTTACCCAATCTTCACCAATCAAAGGACGAACATAATCTATAAATTCATCAGTTACATCAACTCTTGATTTATCTATCCATTTTTCAGGAAAGAAACGCTCTGATAATGCCACTTTTTGTAATGGAACTATTCCAAATTTATCTGGAAACATACGACAGGTTTCAATAATTCCTCTTAAAGAACTATTTATTAAAGGAGAAGGCCCCCCAGACTGCGTAACTATTACGTTCTTTTTCATGCACTTACATTTTTCTATTTGATGATTCCCTTATTATTAATTGTGGTGTTATGATTACTTTTTTTGAAATATGTTTGTCTTTACTTTTTATTTCTTCAAGGCAAAGCCTTGCTGCCGATTCACCCATGCTAGTCCCAAATTGATTAAGTGATGTTAATGAAGGTGTAATAAATTCACAAAAAGGCTCGTTTAAAAACCCGACTATTCCCATTTCATCTGGAATTTTTATTCCTTTATCTTTACAATATAGTATTGCACCTAATGCTGAATAATCGCTAACGGCATAAATTGCATCTGGTAAATTCTTATTTTGATGAATTTTTTCTAAGGCGCTATATCCCGCTTCCTTAGTAAGAACATTATGAAAAATTAAAGATTTATCAATATTTATATTGTTTTCTTTCATTGCACCCTCAAAACCCACGTACCTGTTTTTATAAATATTAATATATTGAGGTCCACCAAAATACGCAATTCTTTTATATCCTTTATTTACTAAATGATTAACAGCTTCATAAGAACCCGCCTTATTATCATTCACAACCATACTGCTGTTAATATTATCAAAAACTCTATCGAATTGGACTAAGGATATTCCATTATCAATAATATTTTGAAAATACTTACCATCTTTTGAGGTTTTTGAATGAGAAATAATAATACCTCTAACACGATTATTTATTAGCGTTTGAATATTGCTTTTTTCTTTATCTATACTCTCTTCTGATTGTGTAATAATAATATTAAATCCTTCCTGGTTTAAAACCGATTCTATACCACTAATAATATTGGCAAAAAATATCCGGTTTATTCTTGGAATCACCAATCCAATTGTGTTTGCTTTACCTTTTCGTAAATTTGCAGCAACTGTATTTGGTTGATAATTTAATTTTTTAACAATTTTCCTAACTCTCTCTTTTGTTTTTTCACTTATTAAAGGATGGTCATTCAATGCCCTGGAAACTGTTGAAGCAGTAATATTCAGCTCCTTTGCAATGTCATGAATTGTAATATTTTTTTTGACCATTGATTATCAAATTTGTGCAAAAATAAAAAAAATTATGTAATCGATTGCATATAATTAAAAAGAATCTATTTTTGTCTTCAATTATGCAAGAATGCTGATATATTCAAAACTTTACTAATAAATTAATAGTAATTCTTACATAAAAATTAATATATTGCATATCTGTTTAAAACCAGATTAAATCCAACATTTTTTTACAAATGGCAAGATTCTCAAGAATAGAAGTGACATTGCAAATGAAAGAAACCGGGATTATTCCTGTTTTTTACAATCCAGATGTTGAAGTATGCAAAAGCGTAGCAAAAGCATGTTATGAAGGAGGAATAAAAGTATTTGAATTTACAAATCGTGGGGATTTTGCGCATGAAGTTTTCTCGGAATTAAATAAGTATGCTATTAAAAAACTACCCGATATGATTCTTGGCGTAGGATCGGTTGTTGATGCAGCTACAACTTCATTATATATTCAGTTAGGTTCAAATTTTATTGTTTCTCCATTATTGAATGAAGAGATGGCAAAAGTTTGCAATAGAAGAAAAATTTTATGGTCGCCCGGATGTGGAAGTGTATCGGAAATATCAAAAGCTGAAGAATTGGGTGCTGAAATAATTAAAATCTATCCTGCAACACAAGTTGGAGGACCCGAATTTGTAGCTTCTGTAAAAGGGCCAATGCCCTGGACAAATTTAATGCCATCGGGGGGAGTGGAACCTACAGAAGAAAACCTTTCAACTTGGTTTAAGTCAGGAGCATACTGTGTAGGTATGGGAGGAAAATTAATTACCAAAGACATATTACAATCGGGCAATTACAACCTCTTAAAAGAAAAAGTAGAAAAAATCCTGGAAATTATTAGATCTGTAAGATAAACAAACTATAATTAAATTTAATGAAAGCTTTATGACACAATCAGAAAAACCTATCGGTAAATATCGTTGGCGAATACTTGCGCTCCTTTTTGTAGCTACTACTATAAACTATATGGATAGATCTATTATTGGTGTACTTGCCCCTACTTTACAATACAAAATTTTCAACTGGTCAGACACCGATTTCGCAAATATCAATATATCATTTATGATTGCTTATGCTGTTGGAATGATAACCATGGGAGGCATTATCGATCGATTCGGAACACGTATAGGTTATATGCTATCTATTGGTATATGGAGTGTTTTCGGAATGCTTCATGCAGCTGTCAGACCAGTATTCAGCTGGATAGCTTTTGCAGGCGCACGTTTTGGATTAGGTTTCGGTGAATCCGGAAACTTTCCCGCTGCTATTAAAACTGTGGCTGAGTGGTTCCCGAAAAAAGATAGGGCATTGGCTACAGGTATTTTTAATGCAGGAGCAAATGTCGGAGCAGTTATGGCACCACTAATTATTCCACTTGTTGTGGTAGCCGAAACAGGTAAAAACTGGCAATTTGCATTCCTGACAACAGGAATATTCAGCGCCATTTGGGTTGTTTTATGGTTAAAAACCTATCAGAAGCCTGAAGTTCATCCAAAACTATCTAAAGCTGAATTGGAATATATTAATAGTGATTCCGAAATTGAATCTACTGAAAAAATCCCATGGACAAAAGTATTTTTTATTAAACAAACATGGGCCTTCCCAATTTTAAAACTTACTGATGCAGTTTGGTGGTTTTATTTATTTTGGGCAGGAAAATTTCTTTTCGATATGTTTGGCTTAAACATACATGCGTTAGCTTTACCTCTGATATTAATTTATTTAATGGCTGATGTAGGAAGCATTTCAGGAGGATGGTTATCTTCATTCTTTATTAAACGTGGATGGACTATTAATAGATCCAGAAAATTCACAATGTTGCTTTGTGCCATTATAATCCTTCCTGTAATGTTTGTAACTAAGGTTCAGACAGGATTCAAAATTACAGAAGAAAGAATTGATAAGCTTTCAGCAACTGAAGTAAAAATTGGTAAGAAACTAGTACCAATTCCACAAAACTTAATTATTGAACTCAGGAATTTAAATATTAAAGAATTTAAGGCTGCTCGTGACTTCAAAGATGCACTTGGTGTATCATATGGTAAAACAATTCTTAATAATGATATTGCTATAATTATTGAAAATTCAAAAACAGAATCCGGTACATATATGGTTGATAATAAAACCATAGCTTCATTGGAGAAAGGGCAAATTTCTGATGATTTACTTATGGGACTAAAGAAAATAAATAGCAAAAAACTAAATGTAAAGGAGAAAAAAACCTTAGAAGAGTTTCGTAAATATATTGAACGTGAAGCAGGTATTTTTATAATTAGCAAATTCGAATCAGTTATTTTTAATACTATGCGAACTAATAGAATGTATTGGATAGCAGTATTATTAATTGCATTAGCCGCCGGTGGCCATCAGGCATGGGCTGCAAATATTTTCACAGTTGTTTCTGATGTTTTTCCAAAAAAAACAACTACAT
>CAZBZX010000038.1:0-15971 GCA_964496465.1 uncultured Bacteroidales bacterium | reverse complement strand
TACCTATACGATAAAACAGGTAAAAAATATATTGATTTAATAAGCGGGATTTCCGTTAGTAATCTTGGACATTGCAATCCAATTGTAATCAATAAAATTACCGAACAACTAAATAAATATTCACATCTGATGGTTTATGGGGAATTCATTCAATCTCCCCAGGTTAAACTGGCAGAATTACTAATTGACCAATTACCATTAAATCTTAATTCGGTGTATTTTGTAAATTCCGGGAGCGAGGCAGTGGAAGGGGCCCTAAAATTGGTAAAAAAATACACTGGTAAAATTGAAATTATTGCTTTTAAAAATGCATATCACGGGAGCACACATGGGGCGCTAAGTGTTATGGGAAATGAAAAATTAAAAAGACCATTCAGACCATTATTACCTGGAATAAAGTTTCTTGATTTTAACAATGTTGATCAATTGAATTTGATTAATGAAAAAACAGCTGCAGTAATTTTTGAACCTATACAAGGTGAAGCAGGAATAATACTACCTGAAAATGATTTTATTTTACAACTAAAAGAAAAATGTGATGAAACCGGGACATTAATAATAATTGATGAAATTCAAACAGGTATTGGAAGAACCGGGACTTTATTCGCTTTTGAACAATTTGGAATAATACCTGATATTTTACTATCAGCTAAAGCTCTGGGAGGGGGGATGCCACTTGGAGCTTTTATATCTTCAAAAGAAATAATGCATACTCTTTCATTAAATCCATCATTAGGACATATCACAACTTTTGGTGGTCATCCGGTATCTTGTGCGGCAGGATTGGCATCTCTTGAAATATTACTGAATGAAAAATTAATGGATAGTATTTTCGAAAAAGAAAAACTATTCCGGCAATGTTTAAAACATCCTAAAATTAAAGAAATCAGAGGAAAGGGATTATTACTTGCCGTAGATGTAAATGATCTGGAAATATTGTATAAAATCATAAAATTATCAATACACAGAGGAGTAATAATTGACTGGTTTTTATTTAATCAGACTTCAATAAGGATTGCCCCTCCCTTAATAATAAATGAAGAACAAATTAAACATGCATGCGATATACTTATTTCTTGTTTAAATGATATTTAATTTCTACTATTAATACTATAAGAAATTTTTCGATGTTTAATAATTTAAGTAATTTATTAAAATGAAAAATTGTATTAAAATTTTGCAACTATTACTCATAGGTTTACTTTCATTAAATCTACATGCAGCTATTGATAGTGTATTTTATCAAACTGTGAATAAATTTTATAATGAAATAACCCAAACAGAAAATATAAATTTAAAACTCCAAATGAATGATTCACTAATAAATTATATATCACATAAATTAGAAAAGAAAGAATCTTTAAATACTTCATATGATTCTATTGAAAATATAGGAATTTTAAAATCAAAAGATAATTCACTAGTTATCTATAACTGGTTTCTTCAGCTCTCGATCGATATTTATCAATATGCTGCTATTGTTCAGAGATATGATAAAGAGCTTGATTCCATTTTCGTTTATATTCTTATGGATAAATCAGATAAAATTACAGACTATGAGAAATTTATTGGGACAGATTCAAGCTGGTATGGAGCATTATATTACGAAATGATAGAAAAAGAAATAAGTAAAAATAAAACATATACCCTATTAGGATTTGACTATAATTCTACCATATCAAGGAAAAAAATCATAGATATTTTATATTTTGAAAATAATCAACTGAAATTTGGTTACCCTGCATTTAAATCAAAAAATAAAGTGGCAAATAGAATTATATTTGAATATTCATCAAATGCAGTTATGGCTTTAAATTATGATGAAAAAACAGAACAGATTATATTCGACCATTTATCCCCTGTAAAGTCAACTTTAGAAGGTCATTCTGAATTTTACGGACCAGATTTTTCTTATGATGCTTTTAAATTCATAAATGATTCATGGATTTATATACCTGAAATAGATATTAAAAATCCCAAGCAAAAAAAATAATTACTCTTGAAGTAATTGTATTTGTTGCTGTAAATTATCATCAATTAACCTTTGTTCATAATTTCGTTGAATTCCACGCTCACCACTTCCTTTATAATTGGTTGTATCAACTTTTAAATAGCTTTTATGAATCCAATTATTAATATTTAAATCAGTCGATATAAATAAAACATTTTCTTTATCACCAAATGTTTTAAGTAAAGTTATTGAATTTATTGAATCTGTTTCATTTTCTTCTTTTTCACATTTTTCAGCAAATTCAAAAATTGCCTCTTTGTTTGTTCGAAATTCAAAAATTGAATCTGCTTCAGATATAGCTTCAACTATCATTGCATCAAGCAGTTTATTCCATAAATCAGTAAATAATTTTTTATTATTAAACAATTCAATACCTTTTACCTCTCCATTTATAGCATAAGCATAACCTATTGATTTTTTATATTTCGATAATAATGTAAAAAAAGGTAATTTGTATTCTTCCTTAATTTTATTCAGATCTTCATTTTCAAGGGTTAATTGCAGACTTGAAGGCGATTCATTATTAACAACTTCAACTTCATCCTGAACCATATTACTAATGCTACCCTTTAATTTATCTTGTTGTTCAGCAACCTCACTCCAGACTTCATACTGGTTTTTTTTATATTTTGCAGCAACTTTTAAATCTGCAGAAGAGAGCATATTATAACTCGAACTAAATTTATTAGCTTCCTCCTCTCCTCTTTGTCTCCATCGGCCAGATTCAACACAAAAACTCTCAATCGGGATATTTAAAACATTAGGTGGAATAATCATGTCATTAGCAAAAGTCCTATCCTGCCTTCCTCCTTTAACAATTTCCCCGGCAAGTATATATACTGTTTCTTTCGATTGATTTGAAATCTGCAACTGATTTACATGGCCTGTTTCATGCACTAATAGCATACTATCTTTAAGGGCATTCTGTAAAGTAATATATTGAACATTATTCGCTTTATAATTTCCTGAAATCATAAATATTTCAATATTTTTATATTTCACAGGATTTTCAATGGAATAATCCTTCAATCCCTCGCTTTCTTTATCGGATGCTGAAAAGAATAATGATGATAATACTACCCATGTTAATAATGATACTATTTTATTTTTTAAGACTTTCATCTCCTTCTAATATTTTGTTATTATATAATAAAAACTCAATTCATTAATTAAATATTGCCGTAAATACTTTACAAATTATTAAAAAATGTTAATTCTATTTTATTGAATGTCTATTATTTACATTATTTATCATGATTAACACAACACTGTTTTCATTTAATTAATATATTTGTTTCAAGCTAATTAATTAAAGTAATACAAGTTAATGGAATTATACCTAAAAACTGCATTAGATTGCAGTAAATTAATTACAAAAAATTATAGCACATCATTTTCAATTGGTATATGGGCCCTTCAAAAAAAATACCATAATGCGATCTATGCAATATATGGATTTGTTAGATATGCTGACGAAATTGTAGATACATTATATAATTATAACAGGGCGAATCTTTTAGAAAAATTTAAAAATGACACATTTGACGCCATTAAAAATAAAATTAGTTCAAATCCTTTATTAGAAAGTTTTCAATGGGTAGTAAATGAATGCAGAATTGATCATAGTTTAATTCATGCTTTCTTAAAAAGTATGGAAATGGATTTGCATAAAAGCTCATATAGCCGACATGAGTTTAACGAATATATTTTTGGTTCGGCAGAAGCTGTGGGCTTAATGTGTTTAAGGGTTTTTTATAAAAATGATGATGATGGATATAATAAATTGGTTGAACCGGCAAAAAAACTTGGACAAGCATTTCAGAAAGTAAACTTTTTAAGAGATATCAAACATGATTTCCAAAAAAGAGGAAGAATATATTTTCCTGATGTAAATTTTGAAAATTTCAGCATTACAGATAAAGCAAAAATTGAATCAGAAATTCAAAGCGATTTTAATGATGCTTTATTAGGAATTAAAACATTAAAAAAAGGAGTTCGTTTTGGGGTATTTGTTGCCTACTTATATTATCTTGAATTATTTAAAAAAATTAGAAAATCATCACCAAAAATGTTAACAAATATGAGGTTTAGAATTAGTAATTTAAGAAAATTTTTCATATTAATAAAATCCTGTTTTACTTATCATTAAAAATTAATTCCAAAAGCAATTCCAGGTATCTATTTGACTTCATTATTTTTTCATTTACTTTTACTTTGAAATAGAATAAAAACTATGCCAATAAAAATTGCTCTAATAATATCCGTTATAATCCAGTTTGTAACTGCATTTATTGCCATTAGCTTAATTCGCCGGACCAGATCAAACGTTGCATGGTGGCTAATTTCAATTGGATTTTTACTAATGGCCATACGTCGTTTATTTGAATTAATGCAGGTATACGAATCGGAAAGTCGGGTAATAAATGGATTATTAAGCAGCTGGACTGGTGTAATTATTTCATTGATCATGCTTATAAGTTTAATTTTTATTAAACGAATTTTCAATATTCAAAAACGAATTGACAACCTTCGAAAAGAAAATGAGTCAAGAATTTTATCAGCCATTATAAAAACAGAAGAAATTGAAAAACAAAAGTTTGCGAAAGAACTTCACGATGGCTTAGGCCCATTATTATCATCTGTGAAAATGGCCATTTCTTCTATTTCAAAAAATCCAGAAAAAAGTGATAAAAAAGTAATTGATAACACCGAAAAATTGATTGATGAATCTATTATCACTATTAAAGAAATTTCCAATAACTTAAGTCCACATATTTTAAATAATTTTGGAATATTAAAAGCAGTGAACTCATTTATAAGTAAGTTACAGGTTAATGATAAGCCTAAGATAATATTCAATAGCAATTTGAATGAAAAAAGATTTAATTATAATATTGAAGTAGTTTTATATAGAGTTATCTGCGAATTACTTATTAATTCCCTTAAACATGCATCAGCAAATAATATTAGCATTGATCTTATTCTTGATAAAGGAAATTTAACGCTTGAGTATTTTGATGATGGCATTGGATTTGATCCGGATGAATTATTAAAAGAAAATATAGGGATGGGATATTCAAATATTCAGTCTAGAATAAAATCATTAAATGGAATTTATAAGATTGTAAGCAGAGCAAATGAAGGTGTAAATGTTACTATTAGCGTAAACATTAATTAAAATGAATAAATATTCTGTTTTATTAGTTGATGATCATAAACTTTTTCGTGAAGGATTAAAAATATTATTAAGCAATATAGATTATATTAAAGATGTAACAGAAGCTTCAAACGGAAAAGAGTTTCTTGAAAAGATTAAAAATAAAATGCCAGATATTGTTTTTATGGATATTGATATGCCAGAAATGGATGGGATTGAAGCTACAGAAAAAGGGCTTGAAATAAACAAAAACCTTAATATAATTGCTCTTTCCATGTATGGAGAAGAAGATTATTATTCAAAAATGATTAATGCAGGAGTAAAAGGTTTTTTATTAAAGAACTCCGGTATTACTGATGTTGAAACCGCTATTCAAACAGTACTTTCTGGTAATAATTATTTTTCTCAGCAAATTTTAGAAAGTCTTATTAACAATATTACCAGGAAAAAAAATATTAAAAAAACAGGCGATTTAACCGAAAGGGAAATTGAAGTATTATACCATATTTGTAAAGGATTATCTAACCAGGAAATAGCAGATTCGCTATTTTTAAGTAAACGAACAGTTGATAAACATAGAGAAAATTTACTTGCAAAGACCAGCTCAAAAAATACCGCAGAGCTTGTAATTTATGCCATTAAAAATGGTATTATTTCTATTTAGTACGTTTATATACTTACTTATAAGATTAAAATCGTAAAATAAAAATTACGATTTTAAACTGTTCTATCCCCTTTTCTTCCTTTGTAATTTTGAAAATAAAAAAAAAGGAGGTTAAATAATGAAAACAATTTCAAGATGGATGCACGAAAATCAATTTTTAATTGATAATGATAGAAATTTTTTAATTTCTATTACTGATCCATGCGACAATTCAAAATTTGGAGATCCTACTTCATGGGAATTATTATTAATGGGATTTTCAGGATGTGTTTCTTCCGTATTTGTTAAAACTGCTCATAAAGAAAATATTTTCTTTTCTGATTTGACTGTTGAAGTAAAAATGAATCGAAATTCAACAGAAAAACCAATATCTTTTGATATCATTTTGAGAATAAAAACTGCAGCATTACAGGAAAAAATTCAAATATGCCTGGATAATGCCATTATACATTGTCCATTAGGAATTTTAACTTCAACTATTGATATACCAATTAATACTCATGTAATAATAGATAATAATATCATTAGAAAAAAACCCAATGACATCAAATCAAAAAACATTAGAAACACATTTTTACAATGAAAACAACATTAATCTATTTGCTCGTTTTGACCATTTTATTAGTACAAGCAGGTTGTAATAGTCAAAACAAAAAAAATGAATCAGGTTTAACAAAAGGATATATAAGTATTTCCGGAGCTTTCGCTATATATCCAATTACAGTAAAATGGGCCGAAGAATTTCAAAAATTATATCCGGGAGTGAAAATAGATATTTCTGCTGGAGGTGCTGGAAAAGGGATGGCTGACGCATTATCAAAAACTGTAGATCTGGGTATGTTTTCCAGGGAAGTAAGCCCACAGGAAATTGAAAAAGGGGCATGGTACATTGCTTTAACAAAAGATGCTGTGCTACCCACAATTAATGCTAAAAATCCGTATATCAACGATTTAAAAACCAAAGGTATTACTCAAAGTAAATTACAAGATTTATATGTAAAGGGAAAAATAACCTATTGGGAAGAATTTTTTGAAATAAGCGGAAACAATAAAATAAATATTTTTACCCGTTCTGATGCTTGCGGAGCCGCTGCCATATGGGCAAAATATTTAAATTCTACGCAAGAAGAATTAGTTGGACTTGGCGTTTTTGGGGATCCTGGTGTTGCTGATGCTGTTAAAAATGATATATATAGCATTGGGTATAATAATGCTATATACATTTATGATATTAAGACAAGGGAAAAATATAAAAACCTAGAAGTGTTACCATTAGATTTAAATGAAAATGGCAAAATAGATCAAAATGAAGATTTTTATCTAAAGCTTGACAGTGTAATGAAAGCTATAAAAATGGGTGTTTACCCATCCCCTCCTGCCCGTGATTTATATTTTGTTTCCAAAGGAAAACCAGAAAAAGAAGAAATAATAAAATTCATTGAATGGATTCTTACTGAAGGGCAAAAATATGTTGAAGAAGCGGGTTATGTTCAATTACCAGAAGAACAAATAAAATCAGAAATTCTTAAAATTCAATAATTTAATCTTAAAGTCATTAAGGCAATTTTTAAAATGTTTTCGATTTCAAGAAATATTAAAAACAATACGAACAGGATTTGGATGACCTTCTGGTTAATCATTATTCTTTTATTGCCATTAATGATAGTTGTTGGATTGATTTTTAAATCAAAAATGCTTTTACATGATCATTCATTTTTCGAATTGATTTCACTTAAAGAATGGAAACCACTGTCTGGTAAATTTGGTTTCCTTCCTTTCATTCTAAGTTCTTTATGGGTAACAATGTTTGCAATTCTATTGGCCGGTCCAATATGTTTGTTATCATCAATTCATTTAACACAATATGCTAATACGACATTTTTAAAATTGATGCAACCCGTTATTGATATATTAGCAGGAATACCGTCAGTAATTTATGGAGTATGGGGCATTTTAGTAATTGTTCCTCTTTTATCATCAAAAATAGCACCCCTTTTTAATATCCAAACATCTGGTTATACAATTTTTGCAGGAGCAGTGGTTTTATCGGTTATGATCATACCATTTATTTTAAATATTTTAATTGATATTTTTAATTCTATTCCAAAAGAGCTTCAGGAAGCATCTTTATCATTAGGAGCAAACAGATGGTATACTATTAAACATGTTATAATGCGTAAGGCTTTTCCTGGAATAATTTCTGCAATGGGTTTAGGTTTATCTAGAGCTTTTGGAGAAACGATTGCAGTATTAATGGTTGTTGGAAATGTGTATGCCATACCTAAAGGAATTTTTCAACCGGGGTATCCACTACCAGCATTAATAGCAAATAATTATGGCGAAATGCTTTCTATTCCACTTTATGATTCAGCCTTAATGATGGCCGCATTAATACTTTTAATAATAGTGTTAATTTTTAACCTTGGATCAAGGATGTTAATTATTCGTTATGAAAAAAAATATCAATAGTAAATACTATATAAGAAAAAAATTACAGGCATTTGAGCAAATCTTGTTTCGCTCAATCATGTTTTTAGCGACCTGTATTATAATAGTAATTCTATTTCTAATAATATATAATGTTCTAAAAAAAGGAATCCCTTCACTAACAATTGAAATGCTTACCCAAACACCTAAAGGAGGATTTTATTTTGGAAAGGAAGGTGGAATTTTAAACGCAATTATTGGCTCGTTATATTTAGCAATGGGATCCACTTTTATTGCTTTTATTATTGGTTTACCCATTGCTCTTTTTATGAATACTTGGCTAATGAATAATAAAAAATTAGTAAATATTATACGATTTAATCTTGATCTATTATGGGGAATTCCATCTATTGTTTATGGTGCTTTTGGATTTACTATCATGATTTACTTTGGATTGAAAGCATCCTTATTAATGGGGATTATTGTAGTAAGTTTATTAATTCTTCCTATCATGATTAGAGCCATTGATGAAGGATTAAAAAATGCTCCTATCGGATTAACTGAAGCCTCTTTATCTATAGGTGCAACTAAGTCAGAACTTGCGTTTAAAGTATTACTAAAACAATGCATGCCTTGCATTATTACAGGGATTTTATTATCTCTTGGGAGAGCTATTGGAGATGCAGCATCTGTATTGTTTACTACCGGATTTACCGATCATATTCCTACTTCAATAACCCAACCAACCGCCACTCTTCCGCTTTCCATATTTTTCCAATTGTCTTCACCAATTGAGGAAGTAAAAAACAGGGCCTATGCAGCCGCTGTAGTTCTAACTATTATCATACTGTTAATCAGTATTTTATCAAGAATAAGCACCTATAAATACAATAAAAACATTATAAAATTTTAATATTATGAAAAATACTTCCATACAGGAATCTCAAGAAAAAAAAATGCTTTTTAATCAGGAAATTTTGCTATCCGATAGATTTAATAAATATCCGACCCCTCAATATCCTAACGATAAACATATGAAAATCAATAATAACCATACAAAAATTAAAGTTGATAATCTCGATTTATTTATCGGTAAAAAGCAAATCCTGAAAAATATAAATATTGAAATTCCTAAAAATAAAATCACGGTAATTCTTGGTCCATCAGGCTGCGGCAAAACTACCTTAATGAAATGCA
Organism: uncultured Bacteroidales bacterium; assembly: GCA_964496465.1. Lineage (GTDB taxonomy): Bacteria > Bacteroidota > Bacteroidia > Bacteroidales > CAYFUP01 > CAZBZX01. The sequence goes on along the minus strand of CAZBZX010000038.1, from coordinate 6,515 downwards.
TGAACCGGCTTACCGATATTTATCCTGATATGCATGTAAATGGAAAAATTTTTATTGATAATAACGATATTTTACATTCAAAAGCTGATGTTACTGATATTAGAAAAAAAATGGGTTTATTATCTCAACGGCCATATCCATTACCTATGAGTATCTATAAAAATATAGCATTTGGTTTAAGAATTAGTGGAAGAAGAAAAAAAGAATTGTTGGATAAAAGGATTAAACACTATTTAAATCAAGCAAGTTTATGGGATGAAGTTAAATTCAGGTTAAAAGATCCAGCATCGAGTCTTTCAATTGGTCAACAACAGCGATTATGCCTGGCAAGGGGTCTTGCGGTTGATCCAGAAATAATTTTGGCTGATGAACCAACTTCAGCTTTGGATCCTATATCAAGCCAGGAAATAGAGAAAAAATTCATGGAATTAAAAAACAGTTATACCATTGTTCTTGTAACTCATGTGTTAAGACAAGCCCATAGAATAGCTGATTATGTGGTATTTATGTATTTAGGTGAAGTTATTGAGCAAGGTCCGGCAAAAGAATTTTTTAACAATCCAAAAACTGAAATTACAAAAGCATATTTAAAAGGAAGTATAAACTAATTAAAAAAAAATGAAAAAAAATGTTTTGTTATTGGCTATATTATTTTTCAATTGCTATTACGCGTTATCACAAACAATTGTAAATGCAGAATTTAGACCAAGGTTGATTATTGATGATGGGTATAAAAATCCAAAAGTTTCAACTAATGATGCTATTCCATATATAACCCAGAGAACTAGGTTAAATATCGGTTATAAATCAGATAAACTCGATAGCTATTTTTCTATACAAGATGTAAGATATTGGGGAGGAGAAGATAATTTTAGTTCAAGTGGTGCATTTGCAAATTCTACAAGTATTGATTTAAATGAAGCCTGGTTTTTATTAAAACCTTTAAAAACGATAAGTATTAAAGTAGGCAGACAATTATGGAGTTACGATGATCAAAGAATTATTTCTGCAAGAGGATGGAATGATTACCAGGTAAAATATGATGCGGTACTAGGTACTTATTATGATAGTATTAATAAAGTCGATGTTGGATTAACTCTAAATAGTGAAACAAATAAAAATTTATTATTTCCAGTAAAAAAATATAAGGTTTTTGATTTTATTAGGTATGAAAGAAATATCGAGGACTTAAATGTTTCAGCTATAGGTGTAGCAACAGGAAATACCATAAGCGACACAACTGAATCAATCTTTTTAAAAGGAACTTACGGTGCTAATATAAACTATCAAATTAACTACACAAAAGCAAGATTATCAGGTTACTATCAAAATAATTTGAATAAAAATAATTCAGATATCAGCGCATTTTGTCTCTCATTATACGTCTCACAAAAATTAACAGATAAAATTTCAGCAGGAGCTGGAATAGACTATTTATCGGGACAAGATGAAAATAATCAGCATACAGATTATCAAAATTCAGGTCACACTTTTGATATCCTTTATGGAACAAGGCATTCAAAAAATGGTTATATGGATTATTACAGTGATATACCAGCTCAAGGTTTACAAGATTATATGATAAATACTGATATTAAATTATTAAAAATTACACTACTGCAAATTGATTATCATCATTTTCAACTGGCAACAAATAAACTTGAAGTAGGAAACCCAAATAAAATTATTGATAAAAATTTGGGAGATGAATTTGATATTACAATAAAATATAAACCTTTTAAAGAAGTTACTATACAAACAGGATACTCAGTGTATTTTATAACATCAACTCTTAAAACGATTAAAGGTTTAAGCGGACAAAAAATTAAATTACCTCAATTTATATATATAATGGTTTTAGTTACTCCAAAAATATTATAAAAGCTTTTTTGGGTTTCAAAGAATGCTTGATTTTGGTGGTTTTAATTAAGCAATGTTAGGGTATACATCAAAAAACCCGGCTTTCTCGAGCCGGGTTCCTTTTTTAACAAATATTTTATTTAATCAAGTCTACACTTCGCTTCACAAATGCTGTTAACGCCTCTCCTTTTAACATGTTATTTGCTAAAAGTGCCAAATCAACACATTGTTTTACAATTTTATTTTTCTTACCGAAATCTTTTAAAATTTCATCTTTTTTCTTTTTAAGCTCATCCACTTTTTTATTCAGTTCTTCCACTTTATCTTTTTCTTCTTGTTTTATTTCTTCATCCTTTTTACCCTCATGAGTTTTCTTTAATTTATCGTGTTCCTTTTCAATTGGTTTTATTTCTTCATTTATTGATTTTACCTGCTCACCAACTTTTTTATCTTTAGCATCAACAATTTTTTGAACTAATAAATGATTACCATTTACAACCAAATTAAAACTATCTGGCATTTCCCCATAAAAATTCATTCCACCTCCTAATTGCGACATGTCTTTCATTCGGCGCATGAATTCTGATTGCGTAATAATTACCGGACTTTCATTTTCATCTAAATCTTCTATTGTTATAAAATAATTTCCTTTACCAGGTGCATGGGCTTCAAAAACAAGACGAAGTTCAATTTTCTGATCAGCAGATAGTTTTGACTCATATTTAACATCTTTTTCAATTAACTTATCAACTACTTCCGAATCAACTCGTACAAATCGTGATTCTTTAAATTTAGTTTCTAAATGATTGATATAATGAGCATCTAGCTGACCATCCATAATCAATACGTCATATCCTTTTGCTTTTGCTGCTTCAATAAAACTGTGTTGTTCATCTTTATCGGTAGCATATAAGTAAATCAGCGATTTATTTTTATCCGTTTGATTTTCTTTTATAATCTTTTCATATTCTTCAAATGTGAAGTATTTCCCATCGGTATTTTTGAATAAGGCAAATTTTTCAGCTTTTTCGTAAAATTTTTCTTCCGAGATCATTCCATATTCAATGAATAATTTCAAGTTGTCCCATTTCTTTTCGTACTGCTCTCTATCATTTTTAAATATCTCCTGAAGACGATCTGCTACTTTCTTAGTAATATGACTTGAAATTTTCTTCACATTAGAATCGCTTTGTAAATAACTCCTTGATACATTTAATGGAATATCAGGAGAATCAATTACACCATGCAGAAGTGTTAAAAACTCAGGTACAATCCCTTCAACAGAATCAGTTACAAACACCTGGTTGCAATATAATTGTATTTTATTTTTCTGAATTTCAATGTTGTTTTTTATTTTAGGGAAGTATAGAATACCTGTTAAATTAAAAGGATAATCAACATTTAAATGAATATTGAACAAAGGTTCGTCAGATATCGGGTATAAATCTTTATAAAATTTATTATAATCTTCTTCTTTTACATCAGCTGGTTTTTTTGTCCAAAGAGGATTAACATTATTAATTATATTAAACTCATCAAGTTCAACTTCCTTTCCATCATTCCATTCCTTTTTCTTTCCAAAAGCAATTTCAATCGGTAAAAACTTACAATATTTATGAAGTAAATCGCTTATTTTATTGTCTTCTAAAAAGTCTTTTTCTTCATCGTCAATATATAAAATTATATCTGTTCCCCTGTCTCCTTTCTCAACCTCCTCTATCGTGTATTCAGGATTTCCTTCGCATGACCATTTTACAGCTTTCGCATCCTCCAGGTATGATCTTGAAACTATTTCAACTTTTTTTGATACCATAAATGAGGAATAAAAACCTAGTCCAAAATGTCCAATTATGGCGTCAGTTTTATCTTTATATTTTTCAAGAAATTCTTCTGCACTTGAAAAAGCAATTTGGTTAATATACTTATTAACTTCGTCTTCAGTCATCCCAATGCCACGATCTGATACAGTCAACGTTTTTTTCTTCTTATCTGCCTTAATCTGGATAGTTAAATCACCAAGTTCACCTTTGTAATCGCCAACACCCGATATTGTTTTTAATTTTTGCGTTGCATCAACAGCATTTGAAACTAATTCGCGCAAAAATATTTCATGGTCAGAATATAAAAACTTTTTAATAATCGGGAAAATGTTATCAGCAGTAACTCCAATATGTCCTTTTGCCATTTTATATCAATTTTTAATTAAACATTATTTATGCTGGCCTATAATCAAAGGTTGTGCCATGCGAATTTTTATGACAAATAGTCACAATTGGATTTTATATGTTGTAAATATGACCTTATTTTTTTTGAATAATAAATCTTTACTATAATTTTAAATTTTATTTAAAGTTATATTTCTGATTCATTGAATATTATAAATTTCACCGGAAGTTATAAAAAAATAACCGGGAACCTTTTCAGAATTCCCGGTTTTAATAGTAGATGCAAAAAAGCATCAACAAAAACAATGTTAAACTTAAAAAATTAAAAAGATGAAAACAATTATTACAAAAGAATTTTTTAACAAATTTGTTTTTTTACTTGCAATTTTAGCTCTTCCTTATACAATTATGCAAGCGCAAGAAGAAGACACTGTAAAAAAGGTAGTTGAAGTGTATGCTTTTAATACACCTCCTACAATTGATGGAATTATAGACGATAGTTGGTCGAGTAATGAATTCCAAAATATTGATAATATAATTCAAAGAGAGTCATCAAAAACTGAATTAAATGAAAATGATTTTAGTGCAAAATTTAAAATTAGCTGGTATGACGATAAATTTTATTTTTTGGTGGTAGTAACCGATGAAGATTTATTTACAGATGGTAACGAAGTATGGGAAAATGACCATTTTATGCTTGTTTTAGATTTAGGCAATGAAAAAACGTATAATTGGGAAGATTCAACAAGTTCAATTTTATTAGATGATAATGATCATAATATAGTTATCCCATGGGGACAACCTGAACTAATTTATGCTTTTTCCGGATATGAAAATATAAATAATTTTAATCCTTCATTATACGAATATGGTGAAACTATTGATCTTGAGAATAAAACATATGTTGCGGAGTTTGCGTTTGATGTTAAAGAATATAATATGCCTGCAGGTTTAAGAGAGGATACTGAAATTGGATTTGATATTATAGCAAGGGATTACGACTTAAATCTTTTTAATGGAGTATATTATCCAGAACAAGAAATATGGGCTAGTTGGTATTCTACATCAGTTGATGGTTGGTTTAATCGTGCGCTATTAGGAAGTGTTGGATTAGCAGGTATAAAATTAAAATCAGCCAATGCCCCAACCGCAATTCAAAATAACAAGTATAACTCAAATATCACCTTATATCCGGTACCAGCTAGTGATATTTTAAACATCCAATCAGATATAAATATTGAATTTATCCAAATATATAATATTTTAGGTGCACAAGTATTATCTAGTCATTTAGATAATAATTCAGTAGATGTATCAGGTTTGTTAAAAGGAATTTATACTATTAATATGTATGATGAAACAGGTAATACTACTTCACAAAAAATTATTATTGAATAAATATTATTTTGTTTCATAGGCTAGGTAAACTAAAAATAACCGGGAATAAATTAATATTCCCGGTTAATACTATAAATATGAATTAAAAGTTTGTATTTAATAATTAATGGAAATATTGAAAAAAAATGTCTATTATATATGTACTAATTTTTTTATTATAAGATATTTAATCTATAATTGACTTTTTAAGTGTTAAACGAAGAATTATTATCAATAGAATGTAAAAAATTCAATCCCATAGCTCAAAAAGAGCTATTCGAAAAATATTCAGAAATAATAATGGCATTATGTTATAGATATACCGGGAATTATACTACTGCAGAAGATTTAATGCAGGATAGTTTAATTAAAGTATTTACAAAAATAAACAAATTTAAATGGATTAAGGAAGGAAGTTTTGATGCCTGGATAAAAAAAATTGCTGTCAATTCATGTTTATCCTATATAAATAAAACTAAAAAGAATAAGGAAATATTTGTGAATGATCAAGAATCCAATATAATGGAAAAAATTGAAGAGAAGGAAATTATAGAATCTGAGTTGGAAGATATTAATAAATCAAAAATTGATATAAATGTTATAAGTAATGCAGATTTATCAGAGGAAGAAATGCTCGATGCCTTAATCAAAGTACCTGATCCTTTTAGGATTGTTTTCAATTTACATGTGATTGAAGGTATAAAACATGAAGAAATTGCATCCATGTTAAAAATAAACATGAAAACATCAAAAACCAGGTTGTTTAGAGCAAGGAAATTGCTTCAACAAATTATATATGATCTGAGCTTAGAAAAAATAAATATAAATAATTTATAATGAAAGAGCCCCAACATATCGACGATTTGTACAAAGAAAATTTTTCTAATTATAAAATTACACCAGTTACAGATCATTGGGAAAGTGTATATAATAAATCGAGTAAAAAACTATTTTTTAAACCCGATTATAAAAAATTCAATTTTATATATGCTTTATTAATAACAAGTACTTTTATTTTTTCCTTATCAAATTTTGTTGATTATTTTTACCTGAATGATGATATAATAATTCCATCCAGATCAAAAAAAATAATTTATGATTCATCAATTGTGA